>DATLYR010000173.1 GCA_035574475.1 Nevskiales bacterium
CGGCGATCTGCGCGACCACACCAAAGTCGTGGGTGATGAACAGCACCGCCATGCCGTGCCGCTTCTGCAGGTCCTTGATCAGCGCCAGGATCTGCGCCTGCGTGGTGACATCGAGCGCAGTGGTCGGCTCGTCGGCGATCAGCAGCGTCGGCGCCAGCGCCAGCGCGGCGGCGATCATCACGCGCTGGCGCTGGCCGCCCGACAGGCGGTGCGGGAAGCTCTCGGCCAGCGCCTCGGGGTCGGGCAGGCCGACGTCGCGCAGGGCCGCCAGCACGCGCGCGCGGCGCGCGGCGCGCGGCAGCCGCAGGTGGCTGTCGAGCACCTCGGCGATCTGCTCGCCGATGCGCATCAGTGGGTTCAGCGAGGTCATCGGCTCCTGGAAGATCATGCCGATGCGGCTCCCGCGCAGCGCGCGCATCTCGCGCTCGGACAGCGCCAGCAGGTCGCGGCCCTCGAACACGATGCGCCCGGCCACCGGCGCCACCTGCGGCCGCGGCAGCAGGCCCATCACCGCATTGGCGATCATCGACTTGCCCGAGCCCGACTCGCCCACCACGCACAGCGTGCGGCCGGCGTGCAACTGCAGGCTGGCGGACTCGACGGCGAGTGCGCGGTCGGCGCCGGCGGGCAGACGAATGCTCAGGTTCTGAATATCGAGCACGGTACTCATCGTGTCCTCCCGTCGCGGCGCGCATTGAGACCGTCGTTGAGTCCTTCGCCCACCAGGTTCAGCGCCAGCACGGTGAGCGCGATCGCCAGCCCGGGGAACACCGCGATCCACCAGGCCTGGCGCAGCGCGGTGCGCGCCGAACCGACCATATAGCCCCAGCTCATCAGGTTCGGGTCGCCGAGCCCGAGAAAGCTCAGCCCGGATTCGAGCAGGATCGCGCCGGCCACCATCAGCGAGGCCATCACGATGATAGGCGAGGCGGCATTGGGCAGGATCTGACTGAAGATGATGCGCGTGCTGCCCTGGCCTGCCAGAGCAGCGGCCTGCACGAACTCGCGCTGGCGCAGGCTGAGGAACTCGCTGCGCACCAGCCGCGCCACCGGCGGCCACGACACCGCGGCGATGGCGGCGACGATCGAGTAGAGGGTTGGCTGGAAGATCGCCACCAGCACGACCGCGAGTGCAAAGCCCGGCACTGCGTGGAACAGCTCGGTAAAGCGCATCACCGTGGTATCGACCCAGCCGCCGTGGTAGCCGGCCAGCGCGCCCAGCGTGACGCCGATCAGCAGCGCGGCCGCGGTCGAAACCAGGCCGATCAGCAGCGAGACGCGCGCGCCGTGCACCAGCCCGGCGGCGACATCGCGGCCCAGCGTATCGGAGCCGAACGGCAAGCCGTCGGCGGTCAAAGGCGGCACGAATGGCCGCGCCACCATCGCCCAGGGGTCGTTGGCGACGCAGGCGGGGCCGAGCAGCGCCAGCAGCACCACGGTCACCAGCACCACCAGCCCGGCGAGCGCGCCGCGGTTGCGCCGGAACCGGCGCAGGAAAGAGCTCAGGAAAGGATGCTTCATGACAGTTCGATCCGCGGGTCGACCAGCGTGTACACCACGTCGGTCAGCAGGTTGAACAGCACGGCGATCGAGGCGGTGACGAGGAAGGTGCCGAGCAGCAGCGCGTAGTCGCGCTGCGCCAGCGCCTCGAACAGCAGCCGGCCGATGCCGGGCCAGGCGAATACGGTCTCGATCAGCACCGCGCCGCCGACCATCGCCCCAGCCTGCATGCCGGCCAGCGTGATCACCGGCAGCAGCGCGTTGCGCAGCACATGGGCGCGCAGGATGCGGCCTTCGGGCACGCCCTTGGCGCGCGCGGTCTTGACGAAGTCTTGATGCACGATCTCGAGCATCGAGGCGCGCGTCATGCGCGCATAGACCGCCATGTAGAACAGCGCCAGCACCAGCGTGGGCAGCACCAGGTGGCGGGCGATGTCGAGCGCGCGTGCCCAGCCGGTGAAGCCGGCGCCGACGGTCTCGTAGCCGAAGCCCGGCAGCCAGGGCAGCCACACCGAGAACACCAGCACCGCCAGCAGCGCCACCCAGAACAGCGGCGTGGCGTAGAACAACAGGGCCAGGGTGCTGATCGCGCTGTCCTGCCAGCGCCCCGCATGCCGGCTGGCCCAGACACCCAGGGTTACGCCAAACAGCAGCGACAGCGCGAAGGCGCTGCTGGTCAGCAGCAGCGTCGCCGGCAGCCGCTCGACGATGAGGTCGATCACCGGCTGCTGCTGGCGGTAGCTGTCGCCCAGATCGCCCTGCAGCAGGCGTCCCAGGTAGCCGGCCAACTGCTGCGGCAGCGGGCGGTCGAGGTCGAAGCGCTCGCGCAGCTGCTGCAGAAACTGCTCGTCGGCTGCGCCCGACTCACCGGCCAGCACGGTGGCCGGGTCGCCGGGGGCGGCGTGGATGAGCAGGAAGTTCATCACCGCGATCAGCAGCAGCGTCGCCAGTCCATGCCCGAGCCGGCGCAGGAGGAAGATGAGCTTGTCCATCTCGGCATTGCCTCTTGTGGCTTCGGGCCGGACTCAGCGGCTGGTGAACGCGGCCCGTGCCAGGCTGTCGTTGAGCCCGATGCCGGAGTTGACCAGGTTGTCGAGCTTGCTGCGATACACGGTGGGGAAGTCCAGCTCCAGCAGCCAGACCGCGGCCACCTCGTCGATCAGTAGCTTCTGTGCCTCGGCATAGGCCGCGGCGCGCTGCTGCGGGTCGGCGGTGCCCGCGCCGCGGCGGAACAGCTCATCGACCTTGGCGTTCTGGTACCCACCCACGTTATTGAAGGGCGAACCCTTCTGGATCTCGCTGCTGACGTAGTTGCGGCTGACGCCCAGCGCTGGATCGCCGTACTGGTACATCAAGGTGAAGGCAAGATCGAAGTCCCAGTTCGACGCCTTGGCCACTGCGCCGGCCAGATCGGTGCTGACCAGCTCGACCTTGAACCCGGCCTCAAGCAGGTTCTGCCGCACCAGCTCGGCGCTGCGGTTCCAGGTCTCGCCGAAAGGCAGGCCGACCAGGCGCACCGACTGACCCTGGTAGCCGGCTTCGGCCAGCAGCTTGCGCGCCTTGTCCTTGTCGCGCTGGGGCTGCACGGTCGCCGCGCTGTAGAAGGGCGTCTGGCGGTGGAAGGGGCCGCTGGCAGCTGGCGCATAGCCCTGCCAGACCACCTTGGAGAGCGCCTCGCGGTCGATGGCCAGCGCGATGGCCTGGCGCACGCGCAGGTCCTGGAACAGCGGATTGCGGTGATTGATCCACAGCCAGGCCAGCGGCGCGAACTTCTCCCAGCCCTTGCTGGTGACCGCCACGCCGGGCAGCGTGGCCAGGCGGGCGACGTCGAAATACTCGACCGTGCCGCCGGGCAGCACGTCGATCTTGCCCGCTTCGAAGGCCGCAGCGCGCGAGGCGGCGTCGGGGATGACGTGGAAGAAGACATTGTCGATCTTCGGCACGCCGGCCTCGTGGTAGCGCTCATTGCGCACCAGATGGATGTACGCGCCGCGCACCCACTCCTTGAACCGGTACGGGCCGGTGCCGACTATCGGACCGGCGGGCGGCTTGCCGGCCAGGTCGGCGTTTTCATAGAGGTGGCGCGGCACGATCGGGATGGTGCTGACGTCGAACAGGCCGATGAAGGGCGCGAACACCTCCTTGAGCCGGATTTCCACCGTGTGGCTGTCAAGCGCCTTGATGCTCTCGACCGCTTGCAGCGCTACGCGTACCCGCGGGTTCAGCGTGCGGGCAATCTTGTCGATGCTGAAGACAACGTCCTGGGCATCGAAGGGTTGGCCGTCGTGCCAGGTGACATCGCGCTTGAGGGTAAAGGTATAGACCAGGGAATCGGCGCTGATGGCCCATGCCGTGGCCAACCCGGGCATGGGCTCGAGCTTGTCGTTGTAGCGCAGCAGGCCCTCGTAGATGTTGCCGTTGACCAGCTGCGACGGGCCAGTCTGGCCCCATCCGCCGACGATGATGTTGGGCTCAGGAAAGATGGCTACGTTCAGCGCCCCGCCCGGGCCGTCCTGGGCCATGGCGCCCGAGGGCAGGCCGGTGGCCAGCCAGGCGGCGGCGGCTGCGATGCAGGCCAGCCATGTGCGACGTCGTATGTTCATGGGTATCTCCTCTGGTGGTGCCGGGCGTGGCCGCGGCGGTCAGTCGGTGAGGAAGCGTTCGGTCAGCAGCGCCCAGAAGGCGGCGCCGATCGCAATGTTGTTGTCGTTGAAGTCGTAGCCGGGGTTGTGGACCATGCAGGCGCCGACGCCTGCGCCGTTGCCGATCAGCACATAGCTGCCGGGGCAGTGCTCGAGCATGAAGGCGAAATCCTCGCTGCCGGTGAGCGCCTCGCCCTGGGGCGTGATGCCATCTGCGCCCAGCAGCTCGGCGCCGACGCGGCGCGCCAGTGCGGTCTCCTCAGGCGTATTGACCAGCACCGGGTAGTCGCGCCGGTAGTTGATGACTGCGCTGACCCCGAAGCTCTCCGCCTGCGCCGCGACCAGCGTGCGGATGCGGCTCTCCAGCAGGTCGCGCACCTCGCGATCGAGCGCGCGCACGCTCAGCTCCAGCCGCGCCTGCTGCGGGATGACGTTGTTGGCGCGTCCGGCGTTGAGCGCGCCGACGGTCACCACCGCGGCATGGCGCGGATCGACGTTGCGCGCGACGATGGTCTGCAGCGCCAGCACGATGCTCGCCGCCGCCACCACCGGGTCGGCCGCCTGGTGCGGTACCGCACCGTGGCCGCCGCGGCCGGTGAGCGTGATGGTGACGTCGTCGCTCGATGCCATCGCCGCGCCGTCGCGGAACACGAAGCGCCCTTGCGCGATGCCGGGCATGTTGTGCATCGCGAAGATCGCGTCACAGGGGAAGCGCTCGAACAGGCCCTGCTCGATCATCAGCCGTGCGCCGCCCGGGTGCTCCTCGGCCGGCTGGAAGATCAGGTTCAGCGTGCCCGAGAAGCGACCGTGTTCGGCGATATGCTTGGCCGCGGCGAGCAGCATCGCGGTATGGCCGTCGTGGCCGCAGGCGTGCATCACGCCGTCGTGCACGCTGGCCCAGGGCAGGCCACTGGTTTCGTGGATCGGCAGCGCATCCATGTCGGCGCGCAGGCCCAGGCGCTTGCGGCCGCTGCCACGCTCGAGCTGCCCGACCACGCCGGTACCAGCTAGGCCGCGGTGCACGGTGTAGCCCCAGGCTTCGAGGCGCTCGGCGATCAGCTGCGCGGTACGCTGCTCGGCCAGCCCCAGCTCCGGGTGGCGGTGGAGATCGCGCCGCAAGGCCACGAATTCGGGCGCCTGCGCACGTAGCGCCGCGATCAGCGGGTGCGTCGGCACCGGCATCACTGCAGCGGCTGCAGGTTGATGGTCTTGGCGGCTCGGATGCTTCACGAGGGACTCCTGCGGCGACGTCATCGGCGTTGTGGTAGCCTGGATTGTGGGAGACCTAACCGGCAAATGAAAAGCAACATTACGTCGCCATGACAACTTTTGGTTGTCATTCGGATCGAGCGATGATGAGCCAGAATGTTGCGGAAAACTTTGGTAAACAGCTTATGTACAAAGAGCTCAGCGAGCTGAGCGTATCGACGACTTCCAGGCTTCGGCAGGCGAGAGCGGAGCCAGGGTGTTGCCTGCCGCCGGCGGCCGCTGCACAGCGATGAAGCTGCAGCAACTACAGGTGCTGGTCGCCGTGGCCGAAACCGGCGGCATCCGTGCGGCCGCGAAGCAGCTGCACCTGTCGCAGGCGGCCGTCACCAAATCCATGCGCCTGCTCGAGGAGGAGGCCGGCGTGCCGTTGCTGCTGCGCCGCTCGCGCGGCGTCGATCTCACCGAGGCCGGCCAGCGCCTGCTGGCACGCGCACGGTTGATCACCCGCCAGGTTGCGCTGGCGCGCGACGACCTGCGCCAGGCCAGCGGCGAGGACAGCGGCACCGTACGCATCGGCGTCACCCCGTTCCTGACGCTGACGGCGCTCGGTGAGGCGTTCCGCTGGTTCCGCCAGCGCTACCGCAATGTCGAGGTGCAGCTGATCGAAGGCCTGATGACACGTGTGTTGCCTCGGCTGCGCGACGGCACCCTGGACATCGCGGTGGTGGCGGCCGACGTCGGCGAGTTGCAGGATGACGAGTTCGACACCACCCGCATCCTGCAGGCACGCCAGCACATCGTCGTGCGCGCGGGGCATCCGGTGCTGGCCGATCCGACGGCCCGCGCGCTGACCGAGCTCGAATGGGTGTTCACGACCCCGATCGCCGACGGCCGCCAGCTGCGCGTCGATGCGATGTTCGCGCTGGCCGGCGTGACCCCGCCGCGCCGCGTGGTGCTGTGCGAAACCCTGGCCGCGATGACGCTGCTGCGCCACTCCGACGTCGTCAGCATCTTCCCCGAACCCTTGCTTGGCCATCCCGAGTCGCGCGGCATCGTCGCAGTGGAGAATGCGCAGTTGCGCCCGTGCGATATCGAACTGCTGCTGCTGACTCGGCCAGACGTGCCGCTGACACCGGCAGCGGCGTTCTTCGCGCACTGCCTGACGCAGGTCAGTCGCGCCCTGTTGCCGCCGTGAGCGGACGGTGTGCCAGGAGCCGCGGCCTGGATCGGCTGCCGGAAGTGGTGGCTCAGCGCTTCGCCCGCAAGGCGCGACCGCGCCCTGCGGTCCTGCCCGTGCGCTGGGTTAGAATGCCTGGCCCAGCCTTGGCGACGACACGCAACACCTCATGGACACCCTCAACCCGCAACAGCGCGCCGCCGTGCGTTACATCGACGGGCCTTTGCTGGTGCTGGCCGGCGCCGGCAGCGGCAAGACCCGGGTGATCACCCAGAAGATCGCTTACCTGATCCGCGACTGCGGCATTCCGGCCCGCGCCATCGCCGCCGTGACCTTCACCAACAAGGCCGCCCGCGAGATGCAGGAGCGCGTCGGCAAGCTGCTCAAGTCCGGCGAGGTCCAGGGCCTGCGCGTCTCGACCTTCCACACCCTGGGCCTGGACATCGTGCGCCGCGAGCTCAAGGCCCTGGGCTACCGCCCCGGCTTTTCCATCTACGACGCCCGCGACAGCCTGCAGTTGATCCAGGCGCTGGCCGCTCAAGAGGATGAAGCCGAAGCGAGCCGCATCCAGTGGCTGATCTCGCACTGGAAGAACGCCCTGGTCAGCCCGGAGGCGGCCCTGGCCGAGGCCCGGGATGCCGCTACCCTGAGCGCGGCCAGGGTCTACGGCGTCTACCAGAAGCAGCTCCTCGCCTACAACGCTCTGGATTTCGACGACCTCATCGGCCAGCCGCTGCGGTTGCTTGGCGAGCGCCCCGACATCCGTGAAGCCTGGCAGGGGCGCATCCGTTATCTGCTGGTGGACGAGTACCAGGACACCAACGCCTGCCAGTACCAACTGGTCAAGGCGCTGATCGGCGTGCGCGGCGCGCTCACCGCGGTGGGCGACGACGACCAGTCGATCTACGCCTGGCGCGGCGCCCAGCCGCAGAACCTGCGCCTGCTGGCCGAGGACTATCCGCAGCTGAAGATCATCAAGCTGGAGCAGAATTACCGCTCCAGCCGGCGCATCCTCAAGGCCGCCAACCACCTCATCCGCCACAATCCGCGCCCCCTGGGCGAGAAAAACCTGTGGAGCGAGCTCGGCCACGGCGAGCCGATCCGCGTCCTCGTCTGCAAGCACGCCGAGCACGAGGCCGAAAAGGTGGTGACCGAGCTCATCACCCACCGCTTCAAGAGCCGCGCCGCCTATCGCGACTACGCCATCCTCTACCGCAGCAACCACCAGTCGCGGCTGTTCGAAAAGGTGCTACGCGAACATCGCGTGCCCTATCAGCTTTCCGGCGCACAGTCGTTTTTTGACAACGCCGAGGTCAAGGACCTGCTGGCCTATCTGCGCCTGCTCACCAACCCAGAAGACGACGCCGCCTTTTTGCGTATCGTCAACACCCCGCGCCGCGAGATCGGTCCCGCTACCCTGGAGAAGCTGGCCGGCTATGCCGCCGGGCGCGGCATCCCCTTGCTCCAGGCCTGTTCCGAGTTGGGTCTGCGCGCGGTGCTGGAGGAGCGGGCTGCGCTGCGCCTTGCCCAGTTCGCCCACTGGCTCGAGGAGCTCGCCGAGCGCGGCCGCCACGGCGAGCCGGTGGCGGCGGTGCGCGATCTCATCCAAGAGATGCGCTACGCCGAGTGGCTCAAGGATCAGGCCAGCAACCCCAAGACCGCCGAGCGGCGCATGGCCAACGTGCTGGAGCTGGTGGACTGGCTGGCACGCATGGGCGAAACAGCCGAAGGCGCTGCATCGACCCTGGCCGAGCGGGTGGCCAGGCTCACCCTCTATACCCTCCTCGACCAGGGCCAGGACGCGGGCGAACGCGACGCCGTCCATCTCATGACCCTGCATGCCGCCAAGGGCCTGGAGTTTCCGCACGTGTTCCTGGTCGGGCTGGAAGAGGACATCCTGCCCCATCGCAACAGCATCGACGGCGGCCAGATCGAGGAGGAGCGGCGGCTGCTGTACGTCGGCATCACCCGCGCCCAGCAGAGCCTGACCCTGAGCTACGCCCAGCGGCGCAAGCGCTACGGCGAGTGGGAGGGCTGCATCCCCAGCCGCTTCCTGCAGGAACTGCCGGCGGAGGAACTGGAATGGGAGGGCGCAGGCCAGGAGGTCGCCCCGGAGCTGCGCCAGGAGCGCGGCCGGGCGCACCTGGCCAACCTGCGCGGACTGCTGGGGCGTGGCTAGTCGCTGCCGGGGAAGATCCAGAACGGCCGGCGCCGGTTCTCCCGGCGCTCGCGTATCTGCAGTTCCCAGTACTCGCGCGCGGCGAGGCGCTCCACCGCCGCCTGGAAGGTGGCCTGAGGCTGCTCCCGGCAATAGTCGGTGAGTCGCTGCAGAGGCTTGGGATCGTATGGCCGCCACAGGTCGTCGGCGTTGAGATCGGCGCCGCTCAGCACCGCGCTGGTATAGGGGGCGCGGGCATTGAGGCCGGTGATGAAGCCGAGCATCCACTGTTCGTACAGTGCCCGCTCCGGCGTGCCGTCGCCATGAGCGTTGTAGTCGCTGCAGGGTTGTCCACCCAGGCCGGTCACGGGTTTGGCCACCGCCGGGCGCGGCTCACTCAGCCACTGCCGCACCGCCAGATGCAGCGGGCGCTCGGGATTGGCGGCGCAGTGCTGGGCCAGCCAGCCCTGGGCGCCAAGCTCGTCGGCTGCAACCGGATGGGCGCCGGGGTTGGCGCCGAGCCCCATATACGGGGCCGGCGCATCCAGCCCGGCGGCATAGCCCAGCACCCACTCGCGCAAGCGCTGTCCGGCCGGCTGACCGAGGCTGGCGCTGTAGTCCTGACAGCGGGCATTGCCCACCCCGACCACGCTCCAGGGTGGCACCGGCTCTTGCGCCACCGGGCCGGTGGCGCAGGCGGCGAGCAGCAGGGTAAAGAGCAGCGGCAAGACGTGACGGGACATGGTAGACCTCGCGGGCAACCGGCCTCAACCTATCAACATTTTTAGTCCGACTGCCGCCAGAAATCCTGCAAACACGCGCTTCAGCACCGCGGTGGGCCAACGATGGGCAAGCTGCGCCCCGAGGGGCGCGAAGGCCATGCTGGCGATGCTGATGCCCATCAGCGCCGGGGTATAGACATAGCCCAGGCTCCACGGCGGCAGCTCCGGCTTGCCCCAGCCGTTGGCAACAAAGCCCACTGCACCGGCCACGGCGATGGGCAGACCGCAGGCCGCGGAGGTGGCCACGGCGTTGCGGATGGAGACGTTACACCAGGTCAGGAAGGGCACGGTGAGCGAGCCGCCGCCGATGCCGACGATAGCCGAGACGGCGCCGATCACGCCACCGGCTGCTGTCATCCCGAGCACGCCGGGCAGGCCGCGGTGCGGCGCTGGCTTGGCGCCGAAGCCGATCTGGGCGGCGATGATCAGCACGAATACCGCGAACACCACGCGCAGGGTGGCGCTGGGCAGCGCATCGGCCACCTCGGCGCCGAGCAGGGCGCCGATGACGATACCGGGGATGAGTTGCCGGAACGCCGGCCACAGCACTGCGCCGTGACGGTGGTGGGCGCGCACCGAGGACACCGAGGTGACGACGATGGTGGCCAGGGAGGTGCCGATGGCCAGGTGCATGATGGTGCCGGGATCGGCGCCCTGCAGGTGCAGCACCCAGGCTACGCTGGGCACGATGATCAGGCCCCCGCCCACGCCCAGCAGGCCGGCCATGATCCCCGCGAAAGCGCCGAGCACCAGGTAGAACAGCAGCAGCTCCAACAGTTCGATCACGTTATGCTTTCCTTTGTCGAGATAGCAAGAAATTCAGGCCGCCGGCGCTGGATTCGTGATACAGTGCCGCGGCCTCGACGGCGCGACGGCGCGCCCGCGCCGGCGCGCCCTGCCAGCATGAGCCAGAGCAGCGCTTGGGAACAACTATGAAGATCGAAACCATCTGCGTGTTGGGCGGCACCGGCTTCGTGGGCAGCCATCTGGTGCCCCGCCTTTATGACCTGGGCTATCAGGTACGCGTTTTGACCAGGAATCGCGAGCGCCATCGGGAGCTGAGCGTGCTGCCCCGGGTGGAGCTGATCCAGGTCGCCGACTTCGGCAGCGAGACCCTGGCGGCCCAGTTCGCCGGCTGCCAGGTCGTGATCAACCTGATCGGTATCCTCAACGGCAGCGCCGACGAATTCCACCGTGTCCACGCCGAACTGCCGCGCCGCGTAGTGGAAGCCTGCGCCAGCGCCGGCGTGGGTCGCTGCCTGCACATGAGCGCCCTCAACGCCGATGCCGTGCACGGCCCCAGCCTGTACCTGAAGAGCAAGGGCGAGGGCGAGCTGGGCGCGCTGGCCGAGGGCGCCGCCCGCGGCGTGGCAGTGACCGCCTTCCGGCCGTCGATCATGTTCGGCCCCGACGACCACTTCTTCAACCGCTTCGCCGGCCTGCTCAAGTTCGCCCCGGTATTGCCGCTGGCCTGCCCCAATACCCGGTTCGCGCCGGTCTACGTCGGTGACGTGGTCGAGGCCTTCGTCGCCGCCCTCGACGATCCGGCCAGCCATGGTCAGTCCTATGAGCTGTGCGGCCCGCGCAGCTACACCTTCCGCGAGCTAGTGGAATACACCGCCGTCGAGACCGGCCGCTGCCGTTACAAGATCGTCGGCCTGCCCGACGCCCTGGCGCGGCTGCAGGCCGTGATCATGGAGAAACTGCCGGGCCAGCCCTTCTCTCTGGACAACTACCGCTCGCTGCAGGTAGACAATGTCTGCCACGGCGGCCCCGGCCTGGCCCAGCTCGGTATCACCCCGCACTCGGTGGAGGCCATCATGGGGCCGCATCTGCGCGGCCTGGCCGGACGCCGTCATTACGACCGCTATCGCCAGGTGGCGCGGCGCGACTGAGCAGCGCCCCCAGCGCTTCCACGGCCTGGTGGAAGCGCCGGAAATCCTCCCCTTGCGCGCGAAACAGTGCCTCGAAGGCCGGCACGTAGCGCTCATAGGTCACCACCGCCGCCAGTTTGGCGTTGTTGAGGTCGCGCTCGAACCAGGGGTCGTAGCCGGCGAAGCCGCCCCACTCGGTATCGCGCAAGCCTCGGTAGCGGGCCCGCAATTGCTCCAGGACGCGCGCCTTGCCGGCGCGCTTCTCCGCCTCCGGAAGCGCGCTCGCATACAGCGCCTGCAGCCGTTCCCGCGCCTGCAGCACCAGCGTCAGGAACTGGCGCTGGCGCTGCAGGAAGAGCTCGTAGCGCTGGCGCTCCTCCGCGGTGCCGCGCTCGGCCAGCCAGCGCCGCGCGCCGAGGCGGCCGACGGCGCTGGCGTAGGCCTCGTTGAACTCGGTATCGCCGGCCAGGTAGTAGCGCTGATGGGCCAGCTCGTGGAACAAGAGCTCCGCCAGCCGGCCGTCGTCCCAGCGGATGAAGGTGTTGAGCAGCGGATCGTCGAACCAGCCCAGGCTGGAATAGGCCGGCACCGGCCCCAGCCAGACGTCGTAGCCCTGCGCGCGCAGCTCGGCCGCCAGGCGCTCGGCGTAGTCGCGGCGGAAATAGCCGCGGTAGTCCAGGCAGCCGACGATGGGAAAGCACCAGCGGCGCGGCTGCAAGGACAGCTCGGGAGTGGCGAAGACGTTGAGCACCACCCAGGGCCGGCCCAGGTCGGCATAGCCGGTATAGCTGCCGTTGGCCGGCAGGGCTAGCGCCCGGCTGGCGTAGTCGCGCATGTCGCGGGCCTTGTCCAGGCGCGCGCGCAGCTCGCCGTCGCCGGTCTCAGCCAGCACCAGGTCCAGGTGCCGGCGTCGGGCCAGCAGATCGCTCTGGCCCTGCAGGGCTTGGTTATAGTAGGCCAGCTGGGCGCAACCGCCGAGCAGGGCCAGGAACAGGAGCAGCAGCGCGCGCATCGTCACCTCCTCGGTGCCCTACGCTATCCTGGGCGTTTGTCATAGACAATGGGAGGCACGATGCAGATCTATCTGGTCGGCGGCGCGGTACGCGACGAGCTGCTGGGCCGTCCGGTGCAGGAGCGCGACTGGGTGGTGGTCGGCGCCACCGTGGAGGAATTGCTGCGTCTGGGCTACCAGCCGGTGGGCAAGGACTTCCCGGTCTTCCTCCACCCCGAGACCCGCGAGGAGTACGCCCTGGCCCGCACCGAGCGCAAGACCGCGCCCGGCTACCACGGCTTTCGCTTCCACGCCGCCCCGGACGTCACCCTGGAGCAGGACCTGGCGCGGCGCGACCTGACCATCAACGCCATGGCCCGCGCCGCCGACGGAACCCTGATCGATCCCTACGGCGGCCGCCGCGATCTGGAGGCGCGGCTGCTGCGCCACGTTTCGCCGGCCTTCGCCGAAGACCCGGTGCGCATCCTGCGCCTGGCCCGCTTCGCCGCCCGCTATGCCGGACTCGGTTTCCGCGTGGCGCCGGAGACCCTGGAACTGATGCGCGCCATGGTCGCAGCCGGCGAGGTGGATGCCCTGGTGCCCGAGCGGGTCTGGGCGGAAACGGCGCGGGCGCTGCTCGAGCCGGCGCCGCAGCGCTTTTTCACGGTGCTGGCCGAGTGCGGCGCGTTGGCCCGACTGTTTCCGGAGCTGGCGCGACTGCCCGGCCAGCCGTGGGAGGAGGGGGCCGACGCCTGGGCCGCCGCCGAAGCCGCCCTGGCCCGGGCCGCGGCCCGCGGCGAGGATGGCCCGGTGCGCTTCGCCGTGCTGCTGCACAGCGCCGGCGCCGGTCTCGGCGCAGACCCGGGCGCGGCGGCGACGGCGCCCATCCAGGCTTTGTGCCGGCGCCTACGGGTGCCCAACGACTACCGCGAGCTGGCCCTAGCGGTGGCCCGCCACCAGGCCGCAGCGCGGCGCGCCGCCACCCTCGACGCCGCGGCCCTGCTCGCCCTGCTGGAGGCCCTCGACGCCTTCCGCCGCACGCAACGCTTCGCCGCCTTCCTGCGCGCCGTGGCCGTGCTCGCCGCCAGTGATGCGGCCAGCGCCCGCCTGGAGCAGGCACGGCGCAAGGCGCTGGCGGTGGATGCGCGAGCCTGGCTGGCGCGCGGGCTGCGCGGCACCGAGCTGGGGGCGGCGCTGCATCAGGCACGGCTGCAGGCCATTGCCGGCGAGGATGACTGAGGGCGGGACGCCGCCCGGCGGCATCGGTCGGCGGCGAACCGGGCATCACAGCCGTCTGCGCTGGTCGAACAGCACGAAGGCGGACAGCGGACGCTCCAGGCCACGCGCCAGGGCGATGGCCTGGAAGCGCTCGCCCATCTCGCCGGGCAGCGTGAGGCGCTTGACCTGGCCGGTCAGCGCCAGGTAGCGGCGGGTATCGGCCGGGTCCACCTCGGCCAGCAGCCGCTCCAGGCCGCAGCCGAACAGGAAATACGCTTGGCTGGTGTAGCCGGCCAGCTCCAGCCCTGCCGCCAGCCCGGCCTCGGCCACGGCGCTGAAGTCGACGCTGGCGGTGATGTCCTGCAGGCCGGGCAGAACCAAGGGGTCGTCGTGGGCGTGGTGCCGGTAGTGGCAGAGCAGCGTGCCGCGGTCGCGCTCTGGGTGGTAATACTCGCGGCGCGGGTAGCCGTAGTCGATGAACAGCAAGACGCCGGCCTCCAGGGCTTGGGCCAGGGCGGTGAGCCAGGGGCCGAGTGCGGTGCACAGTTCCGATGCATAGCCGGGGGGCAGGCGCCAGCCTAGCGCCGCTTCGCTGGCCTGCAGCGCCGCCGTCAGCGCTGGATCTTCCGCCAGCTCGGTCCAGGTGAAGCCCGCTCCGTCCCAAGTCACGCCCAGCGGGCGCGGGCCGGCGGCGGTGAGCTGGAAGCGCTCCACCGGCAGGGCATCCAGCACCTCGTTGCCTACCATCACCCCGCGAAAGCCGGGTTCGGGCAGGCGCTCCAGCCAGGTCACCCGCGACAGCAGATGCGGCACCCGCGCCGCCAGGGTCTCGCGCTGGCGCTGGCGCAGTTCGCCGGAGAGTTCCAGGATGCGATAGCGCTCCGGTAGCGCCGCCAGGGCCTCCAGCTCCGCCAGCATGTCCGCCGCCATCACGCCGCTGCCGGCCCCCAGCTCCAGGATGTCGCCGCCAGTCTGCGTCAGCACCTCGGCGCACTGCCGCGCCAGACAGCGGGAGAACAGCGGCGACAGCTCGGGCGCGGTGATGAAATCGCCGCCCGGGCCGAACTTGCGCGCCCCGGCGCTGTAGTAACCCAGAGCGGGAGCGTACAGGGCCAGTTCCATGTAGCGGCGGAAGGAGATGGCGCCGCCGCCGGCCTCGATCTCGGCGCGGATCAGCTCGGCCAGGCGCACGGCGTGGGCGGCGGCCGCGGGCTCGGGCGCCGGCAGGCCGGCGGGCGGGGTCAGAAATTTTGCAGTCATCGTGGTACTCGGCTACAACTCGCGGGAAGGCCCCGCGCCGGAGGGAAGGACGTGAGCGAGCAGCATACCACCAGCCTGGCCGGACGCACCGCCCTGATCACCGGCGGTGCCCGGCGCCTCGGCGCCGCCATCGCCGAGACCCTGCATGCGGCCGGCATGAACATCGCCCTGCACTACCGCTACAGCCGTAGCGAGGCCGAGGCCCTGGCGGCGCGGCTGGAGGCGCTACGGCCGGATTCGATGCTGCTGCTCGCCGCCAACCTGCGCGACAGCGCCGCCCTGGGGATGCTGGTGCGGGCCGCGGCGGCGCGCTGGAGGCGGCTGGACCTGCTGGTGAACAATGCCTCGGCCTTCTACCCTACGCCCCTGGATACGGCCAGCGAGGCGCAGTGGGAGGATCTCATCGGCTGCAACCTCAAGGCGCCGTTCTTCCTGGCCCAGGCCGCCGCACCGCACCTGCGCGCCAGCGGCGG
>DATLYR010000174.1 GCA_035574475.1 Nevskiales bacterium
ATCTCGTCCACGGTTTTCTCGCCCGCGAGCACCGGCGAGAGCAGGATGCGGTTGTAGTTGCCGCGGGGCTCGGCGCCGAACACGGTGATGTCGTAGCGCTCCGGCGCCAGCGCCAGCAGCTCCTCGACCGTGCGCATGCCGGCCATGCCGTTGCCGATGACGACGAGTTTCTGTCGTACCGCAGGCATGCTCAGTCTCCGATGCCGACCCGCACGTGGCCGTCCACCACGCAGGCAGGATAGGCCCGTACCGAGGCGGTCGGGTCTTCCAGGCAGACGCCGGTAGCCAGATTGAAATGCTGCTTGTACACCGGCGAGGCCACCACCAGCTGGCCGCCGAGATCGCCGACGATGCCACGCGAGAGCACGTTCGCGCCGCTGTTGGGATCGTAGTTGTCGATCGCAAACACCTCGTCGCTACCGGCCAGGCGGAAGACCGCAACCTGGCGGCCATCGATCAGCGCACAGACGCCGGTATCGGGCAGGATATCCTCCAGCGCACAGACCTCTACCCAGCGCAGGGCGGAGTCGAAGCCGATCCGGTCATCCCTGGCGACGGCGTTCACGCAGCCTCCTTTTCCTTCAGCCGTTCGCGCTCCTCGGCGGTCGCGGGCCGGATCTGGCCGCGCGCCTCGACGAACACGATGTTGTCGTCGCTCTTGTCGCTGTTGACGAAGCTGCGGAAGCGCTTGAGGGTCTGAGGGTCGCTGACCGCTTTCTTCCATTCGCACTCGTAAGTGCTGATGACATGCGCCATCTCGGCCTCGAGCTCGGCGGCGATGCCCAGCCGGTCTTCGAGTACCACCTGCCTGAGGTATTCCAGGCCGCCCTCCAGGTTCTCCAGCCACACCGAGGTGCGCTGCAGGCGGTCCGCGGTCCGGATATAGAACATCAGGAAGCGGTCGATGTAGCGGATCAGGCTGGCCTTGTCGAGGTCGGCCGCCAGCAGGTCCGCATGCCGCGGCTTCATGCCGCCGTTGCCGCAGACGTACAGGTTCCAGCCCTTTTCCGTGGCGATCACGCCCACGTCCTTGCTCTGCGCCTCGGCGCATTCGCGCGTGCAGCCGCTGACCGCGAACTTGAGCTTGTGCGGCGCGCGCAGGCCCTTGTAGCGGTTCTCGATCTCGATCGCGAGGCCCACGGAGTCGTCCACCCCGTAACGGCACCAGGTGGAGCCTACGCAGGACTTCACGGTGCGCACTGCCTTACCGTAGGCATGGCCGGACTCGAAGCCGGCCTCGATCAGCTCTTTCCAGATCAGCGGCAGCTGGTGCACCTGCGCGCCGAACATGTCCACGCGCTGACCGCCGGTGATCTTGGTGTACAGGCCGTATTTCTTCGCGATGCGGCCGACCGCGATCAGGCCTTCCGGGGTCACCTCGCCGCCCGGCATGCGCGGCACCACCGAGTAGGTACCGTCCTTCTGCAGGTTGGCCAGGAAGTAGTCGTTGGTATCCTGCAGCGGAGCCTTTTCGCGCTTGAGCACGAACTCGTTCCAGCACGAGGCCAGGATCGAGGCCACCGCCGGCTTGCAGATGTCGCAGCCACGGCCTTTGCCATGGCGGGCCAGCAGCGCCTCGAAGGTTCTGATCTTCTCGACCCGCACCAGGTGGTAGAGCTCCTGGCGCGAGTACGGGAAGTGCTCGCAGAGATGGTTGTTGACCGCGACGCCCCTGCGCTTGAGCTCGGCCTTGAGCACCTGGCCGAGCAGCGGCGCACAGCCGCCGCAGCCGGTGCCGGCGCAGGTCACGGACTTGAGTGCCGGCACCGTCACCGCACCGCCGTCGATGGCGGCGCAGATCGCGCCTTTGCTGACGTTGTGGCAGGAGCAGAGGATTGCCGCGGCCGGCAGCTTGTCCACGCCCAGGCCGCCGGCCTTCTGGCCGTCCACGGCCGGCAGGATCAGCGACTCGGGCCGTTCCGGCAGCTCGATCCGGTTGAGCATCATCTGCAGCAGGCTGCCGTATTCCTCGGCCTCGCCCACCAGCACGGCGCCCAGCACATACTTGCCGCATTCCGAGACCACCAGCTTCTTGTAGACCTGCCGGCGCTCGTCCACGAAGCAGTAGCACTGCGCACCCGGTGTCGTGGCGTGGCAATCCCCGATCGAGGCCACGTCCACGCCCATCAGCTTGAGCTTGGTGCTCATGTCGGCGCCCTGGAACTCCGGCAGCCCGGTTGCAGAAGCGGTTTCGGTCGCGAGGCTCGTGGTCGCGACCGAAACCGCGCCCACATGCGCCGCGGCAACGCGGGCCATGTCGTAGCCGGGCGCCACCAGGCCGAAGATCTTGCCGCCCCAGAGCGCACACTCGCCAATGGCGTAGACGTCGTTGTCCGAGGTCTGGCAGTAGTTGTTGATGACGATGCCGCCGCGCTCGCCCAGCACCAGACCGGCCTCGCGCGCCAGCGCGTCCTGCGGGCGGATGCCGGCCGAGAACACGATTAGGTCGGTTTCCAGCTCGCCGCCGTCGGCGAATTTCATCTTGTGCTTGCAGCTCGCGCCGTCCACGATCTCGACGGTGTTCCTGCCGGTATGCACCTGCACGCCCAGTTGCTCGATCTTGCGCCGCAGTACGCGCCCGCCGCCCTCGTCCACCTGCACCGCCATGAGCCGCGGCGCGAATTCGATCACATGGGTCTGCAGGCCCAGGTCCTTGAGTGCCTTGGCCGCTTCCAGCCCGAGCAGGCCACCCCCCACCACGACGCCGACGCCGCCGTCGCGGCCGGCCGCAGTGATGGCTTCGAGGTCTTCGATGGTGCGATAGACGAAACAGCCTTCACGATCGCGCCCGGATACGGGCGGCACGAAGGGATAGGAGCCGGTGGCGAGCACCAGCTTGTCGTAGGCGAACTCGGCGCCGGAGGCCGAGCGGACGGTTTTCCGCGCGCGGTCGATGGCCACCGCCCGCTCGTTCAGGCGCAGCGCAAAGCCATTGCGCTCGAAGAAACCCTCCGGCACCAGCGACAGCTCCGCGGCGCTCTTGCCGGCAAAGTAGTCCGACAGATGCACGCGGTCGTAGGCCGGCCGCGGCTCTTCGCACAGCACGGTGACCTCGAAATGCGCACGCGCTTCGCTCCCGGCCAGTTGCTCCAGGAACTTCTGGCCGACCATGCCGTTGCCGATCACCAGCAGGCGCTGCCGCCTTATCGTCAGTCCGCTCATCGTCGTGCCCTCTATGGGACCGTTCTGCCGATGACATCTGCAAAGGGCGTGCCATCCCAATCTCATTGAGAACAAAGGACTTTGTGGGATTCCATTGAAGTAATCCCAGCTGTCCTATTGCACCGCAGCAGGGCAGCACGGGCCGCGCCGGTGCAAAAAAAGGGCCCCGAGGGGCCCGAATGACTGCGACTCGGTACTTCAGGCCGATGCCGGCGCGGGCATGGCCGCGTCGCCCGCGCCACGGCGTGCGGCGATGGCCTCCTGGTAAAGGCGGTCTTCGTCGGCCTTGTGCGCGGCGCTGAAGCGCACCGCGATGGCGCACACTGCCGATACGGTCACCAGTGCGCCCAGGATCAGCAGGCACTGCTGCACGCTGGCGCTGCCCTTCATCAGGAAACCGGCAGCCACCGCGCCCGCATTGCCGCCGGCGCCGATGATGCCGGCGACGCCGCCCAGCGCCTTGCGGTCGATGAAAGGCACCAGCGCATAGGTCGCGCCGCAGGCCATGTGCGTGAACAGGCCGAACACGGTCATCGCGATGAGCGCCAGCCAGACCGCCTCCATCTGCGCGAACCAGATCAGGCCGAGGCCCTCGCCCACGATCAGCGCGAACAGCAGCAGCGTGCGGCCATCGAGGCCCCTGGACTTCGCGACGCGATCGGACACGTAGCCGCCGAGCGCGCGCGCGAACAGCGCCAGCAGGCCGAAGATGCCGGCGGCCATGCCGGCGGCCTTGAGCGACAGACCGAAGCGGTCCACGTAATACATGGCGGCGATGTTGTGGATGAAGATCTCCACGCCAAAGCATGCGCCGTAGGTCACGAACAGCAGCCACACGCGGTAGTTGGCGCTGGCCTGCTTGAAAACGGCCCAGCCGCCCTTCTTGCCGCCGTCCAACGCCATGCCACGCGCGCGCAGCTCGGCGTAGTTGCCCTGCGGGCAGTCCTGCGTGTATCGCCAGTAGAAGAAGGCCATGACCAGCATCAGCACGCCCGGCACCAGCAGTGCCACGCGCCAGCCGTAGGCTGCATCCACGCCGAGGTAGAGCACGGCCGCGAGGATCAGCGGCATCAGCGCCTGCGTGGCGCCGCCGCCGGCATTGCCCCAGCCCGCGGCCGCCGCGTTGGCGGTGCCGACCACGTTCGGCGCGAACATCACCGAGGTGTGGTACTGGGTGATGACGAAGCTGGCGCCGATCGCGCCGATCAGCAGACGGAAGAACAGGAAAGACTCATACGACTGTGATGCCGCCACGCCGAGCACCGGGATGGCGCCGACCAGCAGCAGGCCGGTATAGGCCTTGCGCGGCCCGAAGCGGTCGCACAAGGGACCGATGATCAGCCGCACCAGGATGGTGACGGCGACCGCAGCGATGTTGATGTTGGCGATCTGGTCCTTGGTCAGCCCGAATTCGCCCTTGATCACCGGCATCAGCGGCGCGCAGGCGAACCACGCGAAAAAGCAGACGAAGAACGCCAGCCAGGTCAGGTGGAAGGCGCACATCGGCGCCGATCCCAGGCTGAACAGCTCGATCCGTGTCGCTTTACCTTGCAATTGCACAGCAGGACTCCTTGCTCGATGTGCTGGCTGCACTCAAAGCAACGGCCGTGCCATGCCGGATTCGCCCGTGTTTTCAGGCGACTAAAGCGCGGTTGGAGGGGTGCCTGCCCTGTTCTGAGGCAGGCTGGCGTTTCAATCTGGGGCGATCTGGCGCTGCCCGCCCAGATAAGGCTGCAGCACGCCGGGAATGGCCACGCGGCCGCCTTCGTCCTGGAAATTCTCCAGCAGGGCGACCAGCGTGCGGCCCACGGCCAGGCCGGAACCGTTCAGGGTATGCACCAGCTCCGGCTTGCCGGAACCCTGCCGGTAGCGCGCCAGCATGCGCCGCGCCTGGAAGGACTCGAAGTTGCTGCAGGAAGAAATCTCTCGATAGCGCTGCTGCGATGGCAGCCAGACCTCCAGGTCGTAGGTCTTGGCGGCGCCGAAGCCAAGATCGCCGGTGCACAGCGCCACCACGCGGTACGGCAGCTCCAGCAGCTGCAGCACCTTCTCGGCATGGCCGGTGAGCTCCTCCAACTGCGCGTAGGAGCGCGCCGGCTCGACGACCTGCACCAGCTCGACCTTCTCGAACTGGTGCTGGCGGATCATGCCGCGCGTGTCCTTGCCGGCCGCGCCCGCTTCCGCGCGGAAGCAGGGCGTGTGCGCGACGTATTTCAGCGGCAGTTGCGCGGCATCGAGAATCGTGTCGCGCACCAGGTTGGTGACCGGCACCTCGGCAGTGGGGATCAGGTGATAGCCGCTGTCGCCCTGCAGCGCGAACAGGTCGGCGCCGAACTTGGGCAGCTGCCCGGTACCGCGCAGGCTGTCGGCGTTGACGATGTAGGGCACGTACATTTCCGTGTAGCCGTGCTCGCGCGTGTGTAGGTCGAGCATGAACTGGATCAGCGCGCGGTGCAGGCGCGCCAGGTCGCGGCTCAGCACCACGAAGCGCGCGCCGGTGAGCTTGGCCGCGCCGGCGAAGTCCATCATGCCCAGCGCCTCGCCCAGGTCCACGTGGTCCTTCGGCGCAAAGGCCAGCCGCGTAGGCTCGCCCCAGCGGCGGATCTCGGCGTTGTGGGCCTCGTCGCCGCCGTCCGGCACGCTCGCGTGCGGCAGGTTGGGCAGCTGCAGCGCAAAGTCCTCGAGCGCCCGTTGGCACTCGGCCAGCGCCGCCTCATTGGCCTGCAGCTTCGCCTTGAGCGACTCGACCTGCTCCAGCAACGGCGCCGGATCCTGGCCCTTGCCCTTGGCCACGCCGATGGCCTTCGACAGCGCATTGCGCTCGGCCTGCAGGCTTTCGGTCTCGGTCTGCAGCCGCTTGCGGTACGCCTCCAGCGCAGCGAGACGCTGGGTGTCGAGCACGAAGCCGCGGCGCGCGAGCTGTGCGGCGACCTCGGCGGCGTGGGTGCGAAGCAGTTTGGGATCGAGCATGGGCGGCTATTATACGGGTCGGCTCAGTTCCAGCGTCCCGCCACCCACAGGCCGAGGCCGCAGGCGGCCAGCGAAAGCAGCACGCTCAGCAGCACGTTGGCCAGGGCCGCCAGCAGCGCACCGCGCTCGAGCAGCTGCAGGGTCGCCAGCGAGAACGCCGAGAACGTGGTGAAGGCGCCGAGGAAGCCCACGATCAGCAGCGCCTGCCACAGCTGGCCCAAGCCGGGACCGCGATCCAGCAGGCCATAGGCCGCGCCGGCCGCCAGGCAGCCGAGCACGTTCACCGCCAGCGTGCCGTAGGGAAAGCCGTGTCCCAGCGTGCTCTGCACCAGTTGCGTCATCCCGTAGCGCGCCAGCGCGCCAGCGGCACCGCCGCCGGCGATGATCAGTAAGGTCTGCATGCTCAAGCCCCCTTTCCTTCGCGCGCCTTGCGGTTCGCCGCGCGCAGCTGCGTCAGTTTCTCGGCGATCTTGATCTCCAGCCCGCGATCCACGGGCTCGTAATAGAGGCGGCCTTTCAGCTCATCCGGCAGGTACTGCTCGCCGGCGGCGAAAGCATCCGCCTCGTCGTGCGCGTAACGGTAACCCTTGCCGTAGTCGAGCGCCTTCATCAGCCGGGTCGGTGCGTTGCGCAGCTGCAGCGGCACCTCCAGCGTGCCGTGGCGTTTGACGTCCGCGACAGCGGCATCGAACGCGGCATAGACCGCATTGCTCTTGGGCGCCACCGCGAGATAGACGATGGCCTGGGCGATCGCCAGTTCGCCCTCCGGGCTGCCCAGGCGCTCGTAGGTATCCCAGGCCGCCAGCGTCAGCGCCAGCGCGCGCGGGTCGGCGTTGCCGATGTCCTCGCTGGCCATACGCACGATACGGCGCGCGATGTACAGCGGGTCGCAGCCGCCATCCAGCATGCGTGCGTACCAGTA
Organism: Nevskiales bacterium; assembly: GCA_035574475.1. NCBI lineage: Bacteria > Pseudomonadati > Pseudomonadota > Gammaproteobacteria > Nevskiales > Nevskiales bacterium. Next base: position 7,055 of record DATLYR010000174.1, read on the forward strand.
CAACGCCGCATCCGGGTCCGAGCCGCGCACCGACTTGTGCAAGGCCGAGATCAGGTCGTAGAAGTACTCGCCGCCCTTGTCGAAGCGGCGCAGCCCGCCGGCCACCACTTCGGCGACGTCCTCTTCCGTGATTTCGCGGCTGTCGCGCGCCTGCGCGACTTCGGCCACCAGCTCCAGCAGATTGAGCGCGCGCCGCGCGTCGCCGTCCGCGGCCTGTGCCAGGCGATCGCGCAGCGCCGGCGCCAGCTGCAGGCTTTCGGCGCCCAGCCCGCGCTCGGTGTCGGCCAGCGCGCGGTCGATCAGCGCCCGCAGGTCGGTGGCGTCCAGCGCCTTGAGCACATAGACGCGGCAGCGCGACAGCAGCGCGTTGTTGACCTCGAAGGAAGGATTCTCGGTGGTGGCGCCGACCAGGGTGAAGCTGCCGTCCTCGACGTGCGGCAACAGCGCATCCTGCTGGCTCTTGTTGAAGCGGTGCACCTCGTCGATGAACAGCAGCGTGCGCCGGCCGGCCGCGCGTGCCGCCTGCGCCGCCGCCACCGCCGCACGGATCTCCTTGACCCCGGCCATCACCGCCGATAAGGGAGTAAATGCCATGTCGGCCAGCCGCGCCATGAGCCGCGCCAGCGTGGTCTTGCCGCTGCCGGGCGGCCCCCAGAAGATCATCGAGTGCGGCCGGCCGGACGCCAGCGCCTGGCGCAGGGGTTTGCCCGCACCGAGGATGTGCGCCTGGCCGACAAACTCGTCCAGGCTGCGCGGCCGCATGCGGTCCGCGAGCGGGCGCCAGTCGGCGGGCTCAGGCATGACCCAGCAGCCGGCGCTCCGCCCACAGCAGGCTGCCGCCTGCGGGCGTGGCGGCCAGCAGCAGGCCGCTGGCCACGCCCAGCGCATTCGCCAGCGCGTCGGCCCAGTCGAAGCTGCGGTAACCCGTGGCCAGCTGCAGGCATTCCAGCAGCACGCCGAGCGCCGCCAGCCTCAGGCCGATGCCCGCGAAGCGCTCACGCGAGTAGATGGCCCCGAACCACAGCGCCAGCAGCAAGTAGGCCGCCAGATGCAGCAGCTTGTCGTTGAGCATGATGTCGCCGGGCGGCGGCGGGACCAGGGCGGCCGTCGCGATCGCCGCCACCAGCAGGTAACCGATGCCCAGCCAGAAGCGGCCGTGGCGCAGCGGGCGCATGGGCTCAGGGCGGCCCGCCGGCCGCCGGCGCGTCGGCATCGACCACCTCGACCCCGGCCGGCACCTTGAAACTGAACTGCGCGGCGGGCAGGCCGCTGTTGATGCGCATGCCGGAGAAACGGATCAGCGTGCGCTGACCGAGGTTGTCCTGCAGTTCCATCACGCGCGGTTGCCCGTCTGCCAGGCCGAGGCGAATCTCGCTGAAGTCGCCTTCCTTCGCCTTCGGCCGCAGGCGCACCCACAGCAGGCCGTCGCGGCTGCCGTCGTGGCTCAGGCTGAACTGCTGCGCCAGCGCCGGACCGCCGGACAGCAGCAGCGCCGGCGTGCCCTGCAGCGCGTCGGCCGCGCGACGCCGGGTAACCTGCGCCAGGTCCACGTCGTAGAACCAGAAAGTGCGTCCGTCGCTGACCAGCGTCTGCATGTAGGGGGTGACGTACTCCCAGCGGAAACGGTCAGGCCGCGCCAGACTGAAGTTGCCGAGTGTCACCTGGATGACCTTGCCGGTTTCGTCGTACTGGGTCTGTTCGAAGCGGGTTTCCAGGTCGCGCAGCCCGTCGTAGAAACGCTGCAGTTCGGTGACGCCGTCGGCAGCCTGCGTGCTGAATGATGCGAAGGCGAGCGTGAGCAGCACCCGCCACGATAGCGCCCTGCGCCTTGCTCCATCATGCCGGCGAAAGCCGGCATTCAGCGGCTCTCGACCGGAGAAAGGCAGTGGACCTCGGCCTGCGCCGGGGTGACGAAGAGAAAAGGCGCGCCTGTTCATTCTTCCGCTCCGCCGCTCGCGCTCATCAACACCTCGCGGCTGCCGTTGCTCTCCAGCGGCCCGACCAGCCCGGCCCGCTCCATCTGCTCCACCAGTCGCGCGGCGCGGTTATAGCCGATGCGCAAGCGGCGCTGCACGTAGGAAATCGAGGCCTTGCGGCTCTCCAGCACGACCTGCACCGCCTGGTCGTAGAGCGGATCGCTTTCGGCGTCGACCTCGGCGCCTTCCGCCGGCCCGATGCCCGGAACCGCCTCGTCGGCGGCGCCACTCAAGACGTCATCGCGGTAATCCGGCTCACCGACCTGGCGCAGGTAAGCCACCGCCTTGTGCACCTCGTGGTCGTCCACGAAGGCACCGTGCACGCGCGTCGGCAGGCCCTTGCCGGGCGGCAGGAACAGCATGTCGCCGTGGCCGAGCAGGCTCTCGGCGCCCATCTGGTCGAGGATGGTGCGCGAATCCACGCGCGAGGCCACCTGGAAGGCGATGCGCGTCGGGATGTTGGCCTTGATCAGTCCGGTAATCACGTCCACCGAGGGGCGCTGCGTGGCGACGATCAGATGAATGCCGGCCGCGCGCGCCTTCTGCGCGATGCGGGCGATGAGCTCTTCCACCTTCTTGCCGACCACCATCATCAGGTCGGCCAGCTCGTCGATAATGACCACGATCGCCGGCAACGGTTCCAGCGTCGGCGGCTCGATCAGCGGTTCGACGTCCGGCGAGGCCGGGGTCGCCAGCGGGTCGCGGATGGGCCTGCCCTTGCTGATCGCCTCCTCCACCTTGCGGTTGAAGCCGGCCAGGTTGCGCACGCCCAGCGCCGCCATCAGCCGGTAGCGGCGCTCCATCTCGGCCACCGACCAGCGCAGCGCGTTGGCGGCCTCCTTCATGTCGGTCACCACCGGCGCCAGCAGGTGCGGGATGCCCTGGTACACCGACAGCTCCAGCATCTTCGGGTCGATCATGATCAGGCGCAGCTGCTCGGCCGTGGCCTTGTACAGCATGGACAGCACCATGGCATTGATCGCCACCGACTTGCCGGAACCTGTCGTGCCCGCCACCAGCAGGTGCGGCATCTTCGACAGGTCGGCCACCACCGGCATGCCGGCGATGTCCTTGCCCAGCGCCAGCGTCAGCACCGACTCGGAGGCCGCGTACTGCGGCGACTCCAGCACCTCGCGCAGGCTGACGATCTCGCGCTCGTGGTTGGGGATTTCCAGGCCGATGACCGACTTGCCGGGGATGACCTCGACCACGCGTACGCTGATCGCCGACAGCGCGCGCGCGATGTCCTTGGCCAGGTTGCTGATCTGGCTGACCTTCACGCCGGGCGCCGGGTCGAGCTCGAAGCGCGTGATCACCGGGCCCGGTTCGACCGCCACCACCTTCACCTCGACCCCGAAGCTGGCCAGGATCTGCTCCACCTGGCCGGACATCTCGGTCAGTTCCTGCTCGGTGTAGGCCTGCCCGCCGCGGCGTGCCGGGTCGAGCAGGTCGATCGGCGGCAGCTTGTCGCCCGATTCCGGCTTGTAGGCCGGGACTTCCAGCTCCTCCTCCGGACCGGGCATCGGCAGCGTGAGCTGCTCGGCCGGGTCGAGCACCGGCGCCTTGCGCTGCCTCGGCACCGGCGGCTTCTTGATCTGCACCGGCACCACCGGGCTTTCCGGTAGCACCGGTGGTTTGCGCGGCTGGTTGCGCACCTTCTGCCAGGTGCGGAATTTCGCCAGCAGCCAGTCGGCGGCCTGCAGCGTGGCACCGCCGACGCGATCCATGACCACCAGCCAGGAAAACCCCAAACCGATCGACAGCGTGAGCACGACCACGGTGGCGAGCAGGAAGCTCGTCCCGGGAAGATTGAGCGCGCCGACCAGCCCGCTGGCGACCACCTGACCGAGGATGCCGCCGTTGCCCTGCGACAGGGCGCTGGCCGGCGCATCGAGATACAGCTGCGACAACCCGCAGGCGCTGGCCAGGAACAGCAGCAGCGAAATGCTGCGCACACCGACCGTCAGCGCGGTCGGCCGCTCGGCCTGGTCGCTGCGGAAGATCACCCACCCGCCGTAGAACAGCAGCCAGGGCAAGGTGAAACCGACATAGCCGAACAGGCTGAGCAGGATGTCGGCGATCAGTGCGCCTACCCAGCCGCCGAGGTTGTACACGGTGCCGGTATCGGCCACGCCCGACCAGCCCGGATCCTCGACCCGGTAGCTGATCAGCGCCATCAGCAGAAAGATGGTCAGCGCCGCGGACGCCAGCAGCGCCGCTTCGCGCAGGCCGCGCGCCAGGCGTGCCCGGTAGCTGTTCTCGACTCGTGAATTGGCCTTGGCCATGCTTCCAAACGAAAGAGCGCCTTCCGGCGCACCGCCCGCAGTATACCCCAGCCAACCTCTTGAAATATCGGTGCTTGGCCCCAATTTTGCGAAACTGGAACCGGCCCACCCAAGGGGTGTCCAATTGTCATGCAAGTCAAGCACTACATCCTGACCAACGACGGGCGTATTGCCGAATTCAGTACGGAGGAGGCATACAAGGTCGCCAACCGGCTGAGTGCCCTGCCGCAGTACGCGGACAGCCGCCTGCGCTACGTTCAAGTCCAGCTGGACGAGCCTGACGAAAATGCGCCCGACAGCCTGCGCGTGCGTATCGCCGGTGCGTACATCAGCTTCGATGCCCAGGGCCGTCTGAACGGTGCCAATGCCCCGGCCGAGAACGAGAGCGCCATTTCCCGCTTCGAACACGAGACTTGCGTGCAACTGGCGCTGCGCTCAGCACTGAGCGAGCACATCACGCTGCATTGACCGACTCCACACGCCTGCCGGGCGAGGCCGGGGTCAGGGTGTAAGCTTTGGGCATGCGCGCGCGCGTGCTCAATGGCATCAGCGATATCCCTGACCGCGTATGGAATACGCTGGTCAGCCGGGACTATCCTTTTTTGCGCCACGAATTTCTGCTCGCCCTCGAACGGCACGGCGCCGCCACGGCGCGCACCGGCTGGCAACCGCATCACCTGCTGCTCGAGGATGAGGCCGGTCTGCAGGCCGCGGCGCCGCTGTATCTCAAATCGCACTCCTACGGCGAGTTCGTGTTCGATTTCAGCTGGGCCGAGGCCAGCCAGCGGCTGGGACGCGCCTATTACCCCAAGCTGCTCAATGCCGTACCGTTCAACCCCGTCACCGGACCGCGGCTGCTGGCACGCACCCCGTCCGCGCGCGCAGCACTGGCGCAGGCCGTACGCAAGCAGGCCGAGACACTGGGGCTGTCCTCCGCGCATGCGCTGTTCCTGGACGCAAACGACCGCGCCGCATATACCGAGGCCGGTTTCCTGTTGCGCAAGGATTGCCACTACCAGTGGTTCAACCCGGGCTATCGCGATTTCGAGGACTACCTCGATGCGCTGCCTGGCCGCCGGCGCAAGGAAATCCGCCGCGAGCGACGCAAGGTGGCCGAAACCGGGATTCGTTTCGAAGTCCTGACCGGTGCCGAGGTTCCCGAGTCGCTGTGGCCGGCGATCTACCGCTGCTATGCCAATACCTACCGGCTGCGCGGGCAACCACCCTATCTCTCCCTGGAATGTCTGAAGGCCATCGGCATACAGCTCGGCCGTGAGGTGCGGATGTTTCTTGCCTGGCGCGGCAACACGCTGATCGCGGCCGCCTACATGCTGGAGGCCGGCGATACCCTGTACGGCCGCCACTGGGGCTGTGTAGAGGACATCCCGGGCCTGCACTTCGAAACCTGCTACTACCGGGGCATCGAGCACTGCATCGGGCGGCGGCTGGCTCGCTTCGACGCCGGCGCCCAGGGCGAGCACAAGCTGCACCGGGGCTTCGCCCCGGTCGCCACCTGGTCCGCTCACTGGCTGGCCGAGGCACGCCTGCGCGCGGCCGTGGCGGACTTCCTGCGGCGCGAGACGGCGGCAGTGGATGCCTACATCCGGCAGGTGGCAGGCAAGTATCCAGCCGCGACGTCCTCAGGCCTGTCAACCCCGCGCCCGCGGGGATCCAGTCAAACGAACGCTTCGCCTGCTGGATTCCCGCTGGCGCACGAATGACCGAGAGGATGAAACGCGCAGATCCCATCCTCCGTCTACCCTGGCTGGACCCGAGCCGTCCAGAGCAGGATTTCCCGCCGGTCGAGCAGGCTCTGACCGAACCCAACGGCCTGCTGGCACTGGGCGGCGACCTGAGCCCCGTCCGGCTGCTGAACGCCTACCGGCACGGCATCTTTCCCTGGTACAGCGCGGGCGAGCCGATCCTCTGGTGGTCGCCAGACCCACGCTGCGTGTTCCGCCCGGGTTCACTTCACGTCTCAAGAAGCCTGCGCAAGGCATTGAGCAGAAATGATTATACGGTAACGCTCGATCAGGCTTTCGAAACCGTCGTCAGGGCCTGTGCCGCGCCGCGCGCCGGTCAGCGCGGCACTTGGCTGCTGCCGGAGATGATCAACGCCTATCTGCGCCTGCACCACGAGGGCTGGGCGCACTCCTGTGAGGTGTGGCGCAAGCGCGAGCTGATCGGCGGCATCTACGGGCTGTCGCTGGGCCGCGTGTTCTACGGCGAATCCATGTTCAGCCGCGCATCGAATGGCTCGAAGATCGCCCTGATTTGGCTGGCGCGGCAGCTTACGGCCTGGGACTTCGTGCTGCTCGATGGCCAGGTCGGCTCGCCGCACCTCTATACGCTGGGCGCCATCGACCTGCCACGCCGGTCATTCGTCCAGACGCTGGGCACTGCCTGCCAGCAGCCAGACCGCCGCGGGTTGTGGCGCTTCGACATTCCCGTGCCCGGCGCGTGATTGAATTCCGCAGCCCACGGGCCGATAATGCCGCGACTTTTCGCAGCACCAGGTAAGGCATGCCCAAAGAAGAGCACATCGAGATGGAAGGCAAGGTCATCGAGGCCCTGCCCAACACCACCTTCCGCGTCCAGCTGGAAAACGGCCACACCGTGACCGCGCACATTTCGGGCCGTATGCGCAAGCATTACATCCGCATCCTGCGCGGCGATACCGTCAAGGTCGAACTGACCCCCTACGACCTCACCAAGGGCCGCATCACCTTCCGCGGCAAGTAAGTCCCGCGGGACTTGACCCCCTCCGAATCCTGCCGGGATAGTAGTCCGGTCCCGTGACCGACGACCGGATACTGCCGATGAACAAGGCCCTCCTCGCGCTGACGCTGCTGTGCGGCTTCCTGCTGGGGGTCGTCGCCGGCCCGTGGTTATGGCCGCGTGACCTGCTGCAGGCACCTGCCGAACCCGCGCCCGTCCAAACCGCGG
>DATLYR010000175.1 GCA_035574475.1 Nevskiales bacterium
GCTCGACGAGGGCGTGATCGGCGGCTGGACCGAGCTGCTGCGCGGCTGGTGCTTCTGCCTGGCCTTCGTCAGCATCGGGCTTGCGACGAACTTCCGCGGCCTCGTGCATTACTTCAAGGGCGGCAAGCCGGTGATCCTGTACGTTTGCGGGCAGGCGCTGAACCTGGCGCTGACCCTGGCCATGGCCTGGCTGATGTTCTTCGTGGTTTTCCCCAACGCAGCGGCGGGCCTGTGAAGCAGCGCTTCGTCTGGTTCCTGCTGGCCACCGCGCTGCTGGCGCTGCTGCTGTTCACCATCCCGCAGGTGGCCGCGCTGGCCGGCGTGCGCGAGGTGCTGCAGAGCGGCGCGCGTAAGGGCGTCGACCCCGCAGCGCTGTTCTATACCGAAACCGGCGAGCCCAACGAGGCCGCGGCCTGGTGGCGGGACACGCATATCGGACAAGGGGCCGGATCCCGGCTTGCGCCGGGTGACGATAAATCAGAGGCCCCCTGAGTCCTTACTTGTACCCGAGGCCGCTGCCACGGAGCACGCGGCCGTTGTATGATGCGCGTAAGGGACGCAAGAGCCCGGTCGCGCGGCCTGCCGCGACACCAATAAAGAGGAGCGCTGTCATTCAGAAGGACGACAGCGATGCGTAAGGCTTGTGGGGTTGGTCGGCGGTTTTCCTGTTCTGCAAGCCTGTCGGGATTGGCACTGCTGCTGGCCAGCGGGCCGGGCCTGGCGTTCGATTTCGACTTGGGCGAGCTGCGCGGTACTCTGGACAACCAGGTGTCGCTCGGCGCTGCCTGGCGCGCCGAGGATCCCGACGAGCGGCTGATCAGCAAGAGCAACCTGAATCCGGGACTGTGCCTGCGGCGCGAATCCGACGGCAGCATTGCCGGCGACGGCTGCAACAGCACTTCCGATCCTTCGCTCAACAATGCCTTCGTCGCCGCGCCCGGCAACTTCGCGCCCAACGCCGACAACGGCAACCTGAACTACGACAAGGGCGACCTGGTGGCCGGCGCCTTCAAGATCACCTCCGATCTCAATCTGAGCTGGCGCAATTTCGGCGCACTGTTCCGCGCCTCGTACTTCTACGACGAACCCAACACCGGCTTCGAGGAAACGCACCCCGACACCACCTTCCAGCCGCGCAAGACGGACCGGCCGAAGCGGGTCGAGAAGCTGGTGGGCCATGACCTGGAGCGCCTGGACAGCTACGTGTTCGGCAACTTTCCGTTCATCGGCGACCGCCAGCTCACGGTGCGGGTCGGCGACCAGGTGCTGAACTGGGGCGAGAGCACCTTTCTGGTGGCCAACAGCCTCAACCACATCGCGCCTCCGCACCTGCCGCGACTGCGCGCGCCCTCTTTCGACGTGAAGGAACTGTTCGTACCGGTCGGCATGATCTTTCTCGGCACCGAGCTCATGCCGAGCCTGGCGCTGGAAGCCTTCTATCAGTACGACTGGAAGCCGGCGGTACCGGACCCGGTCGGCAGCTTCTACTCCACCAGCGACATCGCCGGCGAAGGCGGCACCTACGCCATGCTGTCCTTCGGCAAGGCACCGGAGGATCCGACCCAGAGCTACGACCCCAAGACCAACGCCGACATCACCTGCCTGATCACCGGCTGCGAGCTGGACCGCACCGGCCTGTTTTCGAGTTCCAGCCGCACCATCCTGCGGGCGGCGGACCGCAGGCCTGACGACGGCGGCCAGTACGGCTTCAAGGTGGCCTACTTCGCCGAGGACTTCAACAGCGGCACCGAGTTCGCGTTCTATCACTCCAATACGCACAGCCGTCTGCCGATCGCCAGTTTCCTCGCCGCCGATGCCACCTGTATCGGCGACGGCAGCGGCGTGCTGCAGGCGCTGTCGCCGCTCGAATGCGGCCCGCCGCTGCCCGGCATCGGCCCGATCGGCGCGCTCGGTCTGGCCCGCGAGCCGCTGCCGGTGGAAACCGCGCGTGTGTTCCTCGAGTACCCGGAGGACATCAAGCTCTACGGCCTGAGCTTCAACACCACCATCGGCGACTGGGCCTGGTCGGGCGAGGTCGCCTACCGCCCGAACCAGCCGCTGCAGATCCACAGCACCGACCTGACGCTGGCCGCGCTGCAGCCGGCCTTCCCCGCCGAGGACATCCCGGTCTGTGTCGGCGCCGGCCTCATCATCCCCGGCTTCCCCGCGCCGATCGGCGACTGCCTGCCGGGCCTGCCGCTGGTCACGGTCATCCCCGGCCGCCGCTCGGCGGTGCCGGACTTCGTGGAAACGCGCTACCGCGGCCACACGGTCACGCCGGGCGCCTACATCCAGGGCTATGAGGAAATGAAGGTCGCCAACTTCGGCACCACCTTCCTCAACACTATCAGCGCCAGCAATCCACTCAAGGCGGATCAGATCGTGGTGGTGTTCGAACTGGGCGCAACCAAGGTGTTCGACATGCCCGGACTCGACGAGCTGCAGTTCAACGCCGCCGGCGCCGACACCCACATCAGCAACGGCGCTGACGGCAGCACCGGGCTCGGCGGCAACACGCTCGGCAGCGGCTGCCTGGCCAACGGCGCCAACGCCAGCGCCTGCCACCAGAATCCGCAGGCCGAGAACCCGCGCGCCTTCCCCGACGACCTGGCCTGGGGCTTCCGCACGGTCTGGGTGTTCCGCTACCAGGATGCGTTCCTGGGCGTGAACCTGGAACCGCTGGTCGGCTGGTTCAAGGACATCGACGGCATCGCGCCGGGCCCGGGTGAGAACTTCATCGAGGGCCGCAGTACGTATCTCACGGGCCTGCGCTGGGACTACCTGAACCAGTGGTCCGGCGAGCTGCGCTACACCATCGAGTCCGGCGGGCGTATCAACAACCCGCGCCTGGACCGCGACGTGGTCACACTCAACCTGCGCTACGAGTTCTAGCGACCGCTACGGCCCGCCCCAGCCGTCTTGCCGGGCCACTGGCAAGCGGCCAGGCCGCTCCATGCATTTGTTGTAAGCTCAGGGCGGCGCCCATGAGCACCCGCCACCTCGAAGCCTTCTTCAAGCCGCGTTCGATTACCGTGGTGGGTGCCTCCGAGCAGCCCAAGCTCGGCGGTGTGGTGCTGCGCAACCTGCTGGAGTGCGGCTTCGAAGGTCATCTCACCGCGATCAACCGCAAGGGCTATGACACGGTGTACGGCGTGCCCTGTCATGCCGAAGTGGACCGCCTGGCCACGGCGCCGGACCTGGCCATCCTGTGCACGCCGCCGGTGACCATCCCGCGGCTGGTGCGCGAACTGGGCCGGCGCGGCGTGCCGGCGGCGCTGATCCTGATGGGCGGACTGGCCACCACACTCAGCCGCAGCCAGCGGCCACTGACCGAGTCGGTGCGCGCCGCGGCGCGGCCTTCCGGCATCCGCCTGCTCGGGCCCAACAGCCTCGGCATCCTGTCGCCGCGGCACAGGCTGTTCGCCAGCTACGCGCACCTCAACGTGCTGCCGGGCCAGGTCGCTTACGTGGGCGAATCCGCGGTGCTCGGCTCCGCGCTGATCGACTGGGCCCGCGGCCGCGGCATCGGCTTCTCGCACTTCCTCACGCTCGGCGACGTGGTGGACGTGGACATGGCCGACGTCATCGACTACCTGGCCTCGGATCCGGACACACGCGCGATCCTGCTGCACATTGAGCGCGTGCGCAACGCGCGCCGCTTCATTTCCTCGGTGCGCGCGGCCTCACGCGGCAAGCTGGTGCTGGCCATCAAGAGCGGCCACGTGCCGGCCTCGCAGCGCCCCGAGGAGCCGGTGGCACCCGGCGTGCCGCATGCCGATGCCGTGTACGACGCCGTGCTGCGCCGCGCCGGCGTGCTGCGCGTGCACAGCACCGACGAGCTGTTCGATGCGCTGGAAACCCTCACCCGCATGCGCCCGCTGCGCGGCGAGCGCCTGGCCATCTTCAGCAACGGCTTCGGCCCCGGCGCGGTCGCCACCGACGCGCTGGTGCGGCATGGCGGCCAGCTGGCGGAGCTGTCCGAAGCGACGCGGGCAGCGCTCGGGGCGGAGATGCCCTCCTTCTCGCGCGCCGGCAACCCGGCCGACCTTGGCGTGCTGGCGGCGCCGAGGCATTACCAGCGCGCGCTGCAGTTGCTCAGCAAGGATCCGGGTGTGGATGCGGTGCTGGTGGTGCACGCCCCCAGCCGCCAGGCCGCCGGCGAGGCCTTTGCCCGCGCGGTGGTGGAAACGGTGTCCGATACGCAGCTCAACGTACTGACCAGCTGGATGGGGCAGGCCAGCGTGGCGGCAGCGCGGCAGACGCTGGACACCGCCGGCATCCCCACCTATGAAACGCCGGACCAGGCGGTGCAGGCCTTCATGCACATGGTG
>DATLYR010000176.1 GCA_035574475.1 Nevskiales bacterium
CTCATTTGGCGCGGCTCTTGAGCTTCTCCACCATGGCGCGCAGCGTCTGCTGGCCCTCTTCGCCGAACCACAGGTCGGTGAAAGTCTCGGCCTCCTCCAGCTGGCCGTCGAAGCCGGCCACGAGGTCCTCGCGCGCGCGCCGGCGCATGATGGCGGTGGCGCGCGCCGGCTGCGCGAGGATCCTGCGGCACCAGGCCAGGGCGCGCGGCACCACCTCCGCCGGCGGCGCGAGTTCGTGCACCAGGTTCAGGCGCAGGGCGTCCTCCGGGCTCATCAGCCGTGCCTCCACGCTCAGCCGCTCGGACACCTCGGCCCCGGCCATGCGCGTGATCGCGCGCCGCACTGACACCGGCACGATGATCCCGACCGCCACTTCGTTGAATCCGAAGCGGTAGGGCCCTTCCGCCATGACGCGCCAGTCGCAGAAGCAGGACAGCACCGCACCACCGGCCGGGCTGTGGCCGGTGATCGCCGCCGCGACCGGGATTTCGGAGGCCGCCACCGTACGCAGCAGGGTGAAGAAATCGCGGAAAAACGCCTGCAGGCCGGCAGGATCCAGGGCCAGCAGGGACGGCAGGTCCAGCCCGCCGGAGTAAATACCCTCGCGGCCCGAGATCACCAGCGCGCGGGCGCCATCGCGCGGGGCCTGCGACACCGCGCCGCGCAGCCGCTGGGTCAGGGCGGGATCGATGGCATTCACCGGCGGCCGGTTCAGGCGCAGTTCGAGAATGCCGTTGTCGTGTTCGATGCGGTCGAGCATGGAGTCCCCTTGAACCGTATCCAGCATAGCGCGTGCATCTGGCCGGCGTAACGCGGCGGGCGGTATAGTCGGTGCGGCATGCCTCCTCACGCCCGCCCGCGGCGCCCATGAACGCCGACCGCCGCCGCACGATCCTCGCGCTGGCGCTGCCGACCATCGGCGGCATGACCTCGCAGAACATCCTCAACCTGGTGGACATGGCGATGGTCGGCACGCTCGGCGCGGCGGCGCTGGCCGGCGTGGGCATCGGCAGCTTCCTCAACTTCATGGCCTTCGCCGCGATCGCCGGGCTGGCTTCGGCGGTGCAGGCCACCGCCGCGCGCCGCGTCGGCGAAGGCCGGCAGGCCGAAAGCGCGCTGCCGCTCAACGGCGGGCTGTACCTGTGCTGGCTGATCGGGCTGCCGCTGACCGCGCTGCTGTTCTGGCTGGCGCCCGACATCGTGCGGCTGATGAACGACGATCCCGCGGTGCTGCGCGAGGGCGTGCCGTATTTCCAGATCCGCCTGCTCGGCATCATCGCGGTGGGCATGAACTTCTCCTTCCGCGGCTACTGGACGGCGGTCAAGAACACGCGGCTGTACTTCACCACGCTGCTGACCATGCACACGGTCAACATCGCGCTGAACTACTGCCTGATCTTCGGCAAGTTGGGATTGCCGGCGCTGGGCACCACCGGCGCGGCCATCGGCACCGCCGCCAGCCTGTGGCTCGGCAGCGCGATCTACTTCTGGCACGGCCACCGGCTCGCGCGCCCGGCCGGCTTCCTGGATCACCTGCCGGGGCGTGAACAGCTGCTGTCGCTGCTGCGGCTGGGGATCCCGTCCTCGCTGCAGCAGCTGTTCTTCGCCGCCGGCTTCACCGTGCTGTTCTGGATCGTGGGCCAGGTCGGCACGCAGGAGCTCGCCGTCACCAACGTGCTGATCAACATCACGCTGGTCGCGGTGCTGCCGGGCATGGGGCTGGGCCTGGCGGCGGCGACGCTGGTCGGGCAGGCGCTCGGTCGCGGCCAGCCGGAGGACGCCTACCGCTGGGCCTGGGACGTGTGCCGCATTGGCGCGCACATCTTCGCCGTGCTGGGCCTGGTCATGCTGCTGTTCCCGAAGGCGTTGCTCGGGCTGTTCCTGCACGAGCCGGAACTGCTGGCGCTCGGCGACATCCCCTTGCGGCTGATCGGCCTGGGCGTGGTGCTGGACGGCATCGGCCTGATCCTGATGCAGGCCCTGCTCGGCGCCGGTGCCAGTGCCACGGTGATGCGCATCAGCGTCGGCCTGCAGTGGCTGCTGTTCCTGCCGCTGGCCTGGCTGGTGGGGCCAGGCCTGGGCCACGGGCTGCTCGCGATCTGGCTGGTGTTCGTCGGCTACCGCGCGCTGCAGACCGGGCTGTTCATCGCGCTGTGGCGCCGGCGCGAGTGGGCGACGATCAAGGTCTAGTTCAGAGGCCGCGCTTGCGGCGCTCGGTCACCGATTCGCCGCCGACACCCCAGTTGTCGGTGGCGACCTCGTCGATCACGACCACCGTGGTCGCCGGGTTCTTGCCCAGCACGTCGCGCAGCAGGCCGGTCACGCCTTCGATCAGCTTCTGCTTCTGGGCCGCGGTGGCGCCCTCTTGGGTGATCTTGATGTTGACGTACGGCATATCCGCCTCAGGCCGCTGCCGGCTCGGCCAGCAGGCGGTGCGAAACGGCGCGGTGGATCAGCGCACGGGCGCGCTCGACCGCCACGTCCAGCGAGGGCGTATTGGCGAACTTCTTGCGCGCCTTGGCCTTGAGTTCCTCGAGGCTCGGCAGTTCGGGCAGTTCCAGTTCGTGCAGATAGGCTTCCGCGTCGGCCCGGACCTGCTGCGCGCGCTGGCGCAGCTCGGCACGCAGTTCCTCGATGCGCCGGCCCTGCTCGGCCCAGCGCGCCTGCACCCGCCTCGCCAGCGCATCCACGTTGACGCTGCCGGCGATGTGCTGCGCGACCTTGTCGAGAATGGCGCTGGACGGCGCCTTCTCGCCGGCCAGGATACTCTGCGGCGGCTGGCGCAGGTCCCAGACGATGCCGAGCTTTTCCAGGCCCTTGAGGATGTAATAGGTGACATCCACCTCCCACCAGAAGAAGCCGTTGCGCGCCGCGCCCGGATAGTAGTGGTGGTTGTTGTGCCAGCCTTCGCCCATGGCGATGATCGCCAGCAGCCAGTTGTTGCGCGAGTCGTCGCCGGTCAGGTAGCGCTGCTTGCCGAACACGTGCGCCAGCGAGTTGATCATGAAGGTGGCGTGGTACACCGCCACCGTGCTCCAGACGAAGCCGACCACCAACCCCGGCAGGCCCATGGTCACCAGACAAATCAGCGCGACCAAGCCGCCCGGCAGGAAGCGGTTGCGGTCCAGCCACACGATCTCCGGATAGACGGTGAAGTCGTGGATGCGCGCGTAGTCGGCGTAGGAGCGCGAGCGGTCGAAGATCCAGCCCCAGTGTGCGCCCCAGAAGCCGTAGTGGCGCGGCGAGTGCGCGTCAGCCGGGGTGTCGGAATCGCGATGGTGCTCGCGGTGCTTGGCCGCCCACCACAGTACGCCACTCTGCATCGAGGCCATCCCGAGGAAGGCGAGGATGAACTGGAACACGCGTCCGGTTTTGTAGGTACGGTGTGCGAAATAGCGGTGGAAGCCGCCGGTGATGCCGAATACGCGCACCACGTACAGCACCACGGCGGTGGCCAGCGCCTCGGCCGTCACGCCGGTCCAGATGGCGGCAAGGCACGCCAGATGCATCAAAGCGAACGGGATCAGCGTGCTCCACTGCGTGCCGCTGCGCGGACCGCTGTTGTTGGGGATTTCGTTGCTGATCAGAGCCACGATGGAGTCTCCAGTATGAACGCCCGTGTGCGGGCTTGTCCGTTGTACGCGAGCCCCTGCGCGCGGGATGCAGCTCGGGCTCGGCCCGCGGATTGTAACGGCAAACCCGGGCCTGACCTAGCGCCGCTACGCTAGTGAAATTTGATGACATTTGCTTGACCGCCCTACCGCGGTCCGCGGCGGCCCGGTAGGCTGATGGGGCCCGGACGGGCTACGGCACCGCTGCAAGGGGGGAGCATGAACCGGAGCGCACCCGTCATCCTGGACGACGTCGAGGCCTGCGTGGACGCGATCCTCGCGCGGGTCGGCAAGACCGTGGTGATCGGCCTGGCCCTGGGCCTGGGCAAGCCCGTTCAGCTGATCAACGCGCTGTACGCACGCGCCAAGGCCGATCCGACGCTGAAACTGCGCATCCTGACCGCGCTGTCGCTGGAAAAACCGGAAGGCTCGAGCCCGCTGGAGCGCGCCTTCCTCGAACCCTTCGTGCAACGCGTGTTCGGCGACTGCCCGGACCTCGATTATGCGACCGACCTGCGCAAGAACCGCCTGCCGCCCAATGTCGAGATCTGCGAGTTCTTCTTCAAACCCGGCAGCCTGCTGAACAACCCGCACGCGCAGCAGCACTACATCAGCTCCAACTACAGCCACGCCGCGCGCGACGTGTTCGCGCAGGGCTGCAACGTGGCCGCGTCGCTGGTGGCGCGGCGCGACACGCCCGAAGGCACGCGCTACAGCCTATCCTGCAACCCCGACACCGCGCCGGAGCTGATCGCCATGCTGCGCGCCAGCGACCGCCCGCACGTGGTGGTGGCGCAGGTCAACCAGCAACTGCCCTACATGGCGCACGACGCCGAGGTGGCGCCGGAATCGTTCGACATCGTGCTGGACCAGCCGCGCTACCACACGCAGCTGTTCGGTACGCCGAAGTTGGCGGTGGAGACGGCCGACTACCTGATAGGGCTGCAGGCCAGCGCCCTGATCCGCGACGGCGGCACGCTGCAGATCGGCATCGGGGCGCTGGGCGACGCCATCGTGTACTCGACCCTCCTGCGCCACCAGCACAATGAGGTCTACCGCAAGGCCCTGGCCGACTGCGGCATCACCGACCAGGCCGCCGGGATCATCCGCGAGATCGGTGGCACCGGGCCGTTCGAGCAAGGGCTCTACGGTGCCACCGAAATGTTCGTGGACGGTTTTTTACACCTGTACCGGGCCGGCGTCCTCAAACGCCGCGTGTATGACTTCTGGGCGCTGCAGCAGCTGGTCAGCGAGGGCAAGGTGGACGAGAACCGGCTGACGCCGGCGGTGCTGGACGGCATGGAGGCGCTGGGCGTGCGCGTGATCCGCACGCAGGATTTCGAGGTCTTGCAGCGCCATGGCCTGTTCCGCGACGACTGCCGCTACGAGCTCGGCCACATCGTCGCGCCGGACGGCGAGCGCATCATGGCCAACCTCGCCATCCCCGAGTCGCGCCGGACGCTCGCGGCCAAATGCCTGGGCGCGAAGCTGCGCAACGGCATCGTGCTGCACGGCGGCTTCTTCCTGGGCCCCAACGACTTCTACCAGGGCCTGCGCGAGCTGCCGGAGGAAGAGCGCCGCCTGATCTGCATGACGGGCGTCAACAAGATCAACCAGCTCGACCTCAACCCGCGGCTGTACCACCTGCAGCGACACGACGCGCGCTTCATGAACACCGGCATCATGTGCACGCTGTCGGGCGCGGTGGTCTCGGACGGGCTGGCCGATGGGCGGGTGATCAGCGGCGTCGGCGGCCAGTACAATTTCGTCGCCATGGCGCACCAGCTGCGCACCGGCCGTTCGATCCTGATGATCCGCAGCCGGCGCGAGGCGGAAGGCGCGCCGCCCAGCTCCAACATCGTGTTCAACTACGGGCACATCACCATCCCGCGCCACCTGCGCGATATCGTCATCACCGAGTACGGCATCGCCGTGCTGCGCAGCAAAACCGACAGCGAGGTGGCCAGGGCGCTGCTCAACATCACCGACTCGCGCTTCCAGCCAACCCTGCTGGCGCAGGCGAAAAAGGCCGGCAAGCTGCCGTCCGACTACCAGATTCCCGAAGTCCACCGGCACAACACGCCGGAGCGGCTGGCGGCGATGCTCGATCCTCATCGCCGGGCCGGGCGCTTCCCGGCCTTCCCGCTGGGCTGCGATTTCACTGCCGAGGAGCTGGCGCTGGGCAAGGCGCTGCGCGGCCTCAAGGCGCGCGTCGGCAGCGCGAAGTTCCCCTGGCGCGCGATCCTCGATTCGTACACGGTCAGGGACATCCCGGCGGCGGCGCGGCCTTACCTGCAACGCCTGCGGCTGGAGCGTGCGGAGGGTTTCAAGGACCGGCTGGTGCAGCGGCTGCTGGTGCTCGAGCTGCGCCAGAACGGGGTGATTTAGGGAACATCCGATCAATTCCTTCGTCACCCCGGCACAGGCCGGGGTGACGAATCGGACCCTATCTCATAATGCCGCGCGGCCGCGGACACGACCACGCCTCTGCCCTCGGGTTAACATCCTGCGAACCGAACCGACGGTTCGCCGGTCTATGACGCGATGATGCCGGACTTCCGCCCCTGCCTGGCCGTGCTGCTGTTGCCCTTGTGCGGCTGTGCGACGTTCGGCGGCGCGGGCGAGCCGCCGGAGCGCCCGTCCGACGCCTGCGCCATCTTCGCGGAGAAGGACGACTGGTACCCGGCCGCGCGCGCCGCGGAAAAGAAATGGGGCGTACCCATCGCACTGCAGCTGGCCTTCATCAGGCAGGAATCCGGCTTCGACGCCGATGCCCAGCCGCCGCGGCGCCGCTTCCTCGGCATCATCCCCACCACGCGCCCGTCGGACGCCTATGGCTACGGCCAGGCGCTGGACAGCACCTGGGACTGGTACATCGAGGAGACCGGCAACCGAGGCGCCGATCGTGATGATTTCGGCGACGTGACCGATTTCATCGGCTGGTACTGCACGGTCAGCCACCGCAAGCTGGGCATTGCCAAGCATGACGCCTACAACCAGTACCTGGCCTACCACGAGGGTCAGGGCGGCTACTCGCGGCGCAGCTACGAGAAAAAGGACTGGCTGATCAAGGTCGCGCGCAAGGTCGAGGCCCAGGCGCAGCGTTACGACGCGCAACTGTCGCGCTGCCGTGCGGAACTGGAGGAACAGGATGACGGTTGGTGGTGACTCGCACGGCAGACCTTTCCGGCGCAGGCGACTCGCCGTAGCGGCGCTGATCCTGATACTGGCGGCGCTGCAGGCGCGGGCCTTCGACCCGACCGTGGTGCCGGTGTTCGCCGACCGCGTGGTGGTGAAGAAGGCCGAACGGCGCCTGTACCTGTACAAGGGCGACACGGTGCTGGCCGAGTACCCCGTCAGCCTGGGCAAGAACCCGCAGGGCCACAAGCAGCGGGTCGGCGACTCGCGCACGCCGGAAGGCCGCTACGTGCTGGATTACCGCAAGCCGGACAGCGCCTTCCATCTCGCCCTGCACGTGTCCTATCCGAACGCGGTGGACCGCAACGAGGCCGAAAAGCGCGGCGTGGACCCGGGTGGCAACATCATGATCCACGGGCTGCCGAACTGGTACCACGGCCCGGACGAATTCTTCCCGCTCAAGGACTGGACCGACGGCTGCATCGCACTCGGCAACCGGCACATGCGTATGGTCTACGCTCTGGTGCCGGACGACACGCCGATCGAGATCCTGCCTTAATCACACCCTACGGGCTGCATGGGCGCCCGTCAGGGCCATGACGGCCCCCGCGGTGGCTAGCCCGCGCAGCAGGACAGCTGCTTCACGTCTTTGGTGAAGGTCTGCGCCGCGAGCTTCAGACCTTCGACCATCGTCAGATAGGGGAACAGTTGGTCGGCCAACTCTTCCACCGTCATGCGATGGCGGATCGCGAGCGCTGCGGACGGGATCAGTTCTCCGGCTTCGGGCGCGACCGCCTGCACGCCGATCAAGCGATGGGTGCCGGCTTCCGCGACCAGCTTGATGAAGCCGCGTGTGTCGAAGTTGGCCAGCGCACGCGGAACAAAGTCGAGCGTGAGCAGGCGGCTGTCGGTCTCGATCCCGTCGTGATGCGCTTCGGCTTCGCTGTAGCCGACGGTGGCGACCTGCGGGTCGGTGAAGACCACCGCCGGCATCGCCGACAGATCGAGCGCGGCCTCGCCGCCGGTCATGTTGATGGCCGCGCGCGTGCCGGCTGCGGCAGCGACATAGACGAACTGTGGCTGGTCGCTGCAGTCGCCGGCGGCGTAGATGTCCGGGCTGCTGGTGCGCATCGTCGGGTCCACGACGATGGCGCCCTGCGCGTTCAGCTTCACGCCGGCGGCGTCCAGGTTGAGATCGCGAGTGTTGGGCGCGCGGCCGGTGGCGACGAGCAAGCGGTCGGCGCGCAGCTCGCCATCCGGCAGCGTCAGCACGAACTCGCCGTCCGTATGCGCGATCCGGCTCGCCTGGGTGTGCTCCCGCACCTCGATGCCTTCGGCGCGGAAGGCGGCCGTCAGCGCCTTGCCGACTTCGGGGTCTTCGCGGAAGAACAGCGTGCTGCGCGCCAGGATCGTCACGCGGCTGCCCAGGCGCGCGAAGGCCTGCGCCAGTTCCACGGCGACCGCCGACGAGCCGATCACGGCCAGACGGGCCGGGATCGTGTCGCTGGCGAGCGCGTCGGTGGACGTCCAGTAAGGCGTGTCCTTGAGGCCGGGAATCGGCGGG
>DATLYR010000177.1 GCA_035574475.1 Nevskiales bacterium
GAAAACCGTGGACGAGATCATGCTCCATACGCCGGAGTGGTACGCGCGGCACGGCATCACGCTGTACGCCGGCGATCCCGCCGTCAACGTGGACCGCGCGCGGCGGGTGGTGATTTCGCAGAGCGGCCGCGAGGTCGCCTACGACCGGCTGCTGCTGGCCACCGGCTCGAAACCTTTTGTCATCCCCGTGCCGGGTCATACCCTGCCGGGTGTGATCGCCTTCCGCGACATCCAGGACGTGGATGCCATGCTGGAGGCCGCGCGCAGCCACCGCAAGGCGGTGGTGATCGGTGGCGGCCTGCTGGGGCTGGAGGCGGCCAACGGCCTGCTGCGCCAGGGCATGGACGTTACCGTCGTGCACCTGCTGGACAGCCTGATGGAGCGCCAGCTCGACAAGCCGGCCGCGGCCCTGCTCAAGGCCTCCCTGGAGCGGCGCGGGCTGAACTTCCTGATGCAGGCCCAGACCGCCGAGATCGTCGGCGGCAATGTGGATGCCCCAGGCTCCAACGAGGGCGCGCCGCGCGTAGTCGCGGTCCGTTTCAGGGACGGCAGCCAGATCCCGGCGGACCTGGTGGTGATGGCGGTCGGCATCAAGCCGAACATCGAGCTGGCACAGCGCATCGGCCTGCATTGCGAGCGCGGCGTCGTGGTCGACGATACGCTGCAGACCTACGATCCCTGCATCTATGCCGTCGGCGAGTGCGTGCAGCACCGCAAGAACACCTTCGGCCTGGTGGCGCCGATCTGGGAACAGGCGCGCGTCTGCGCCGTGCACCTCGCCGGTCTCGGGCACCGGCGCTATGTCCAGTCCGCCACCTCCACCCGGCTCAAGGTGACCGGAATCGACCTGTTCTCGGCCGGCGATTTCATAGGGGGAGAGGGAACCGAAGACCTGGTGTTGCGCGACCCGCGGCGCGGCATCTACAAGCGTCTGGTCGTGCGCGGCAACCGCCTGCTCGGTGTGGTGCTGTATGGCGACGTCAAGGACGGTAACTGGTACTTCGAGCTGATCCAGAGCGGCGCTGACATCGGCGCCATCCGCCAGCGACTGGTTTTCGGCCGCGCCTTCTGCGAGGCCGCATGAATCCGGTGCGGACCACCTGCCCCTATTGCGGGGTGGGCTGCGGCGTGCGCGTACAGGTCGGTGCCGGTGGTGTGTTCGAGGTGACTGGCGACGAGGCGCATCCGGCCAATGCCGGGCGGCTGTGCGTCAAGGGTGCGGCACTGGGCGAAACCCTGGACCTCGAGGGGCGGCTGCTGCATCCGGTGATCCGCGAGGCCGGTGGTGCGCGGCGCGCCGGCTGGGATGAGGCCCTCGAGCGCGTGGCACGCGGGTTCCAGCGCATCATTGCCGAGCATGGCCCGGATGCGGTGGCGTTCTACGTCTCCGGCCAGCTGCTGACCGAGGATTACTACGTCGCCAACAAGCTGATGAAGGGTTTCATCGGCTCGGCCAACATCGACACCAACTCTCGCCTGTGCATGTCCTCGGCGGTGGCCGGGCACAAGCGTGCCTTCGGCGGCGACCTGGTGCCGGTCTGCTACGAGGACCTGGAGCTGGCCGATCTCGTCGTGCTGGTCGGCTCCAACACCGCCTGGTGCCATCCGATCCTGTTCCAGCGCATCGCCAGGGCCAAGGAAGCGCGGCCGGAGCTGAAGCTGGTGGTGATCGACCCGCGCCGCACCGCGACCTGCGAACTGGCCGACCTGCACCTGCCGGTCAAGTCCGGCACCGACGTCTGGCTGTTCAACGGTTTGCTGAGCTTCCTGCATCGGCACGGCGTGGTGGATACGGTCTTTGTCGGCAGCCATACCGCGGGCATGGACGAGGCGCTGAGAGCGGCGCTGGCCAGCGCGCCGGACATCCGCGATGTGGCGCGGGCCTGCCGCCTGCAGGCCGAGGCGGTGGGCGAGTTCTACCGGCTGTTCGCGCGCACGCCGAAGGTCGTGACTGCATTCTCGCAGGGCGTCAACCAGTCGAGCAGCGGCACCGACAAGGTCAACAGCATCATCAACTGCCACCTGCTGACCGGCCGCATCGGCAAACCCGGCGCCGGGCCGTTCTCGATCACCGGCCAGCCCAATGCCATGGGCGGGCGCGAGGTGGGCGGCCTGGCCAACATGCTCGCGGCCCACATGGAGCTGGACAACGCCGAACACCGGCGTATCGTGCAGGGCTTCTGGAACAGCCCGGTGGTGGCCGAGCGGCCAGGGCTCAAGGCGGTCGAGCTGTTCGAGGCGATCCATGCCGGCCAGGTCAAGGCGGTCTGGATCATGGCCACCAACCCGGTGGTCAGCCTGCCGGATGCCGACCGCGTGCGCGCGGCGCTGCAGCGCTGCGAGCTGGTGGTGGTGTCCGACTGTGTGGCGAATACCGATACCGCGGCGCTGGCACATGTGCTGCTGCCGGCCGCCGGCTGGGGCGAGAAGGACGGTACGGTCACCAACTCCGAGCGGCGCATCTCGCGCCAGCGCGCCTTCCTCCCGCCGGCCGGCGAGGCGAAACCGGACTGGTGGATCATCAGCCAGGTGGCGGCGCGCATGGGCTGGCCGGCGGCGTTTGCCTACACCGCACCGCATCAGATCTTCGACGAGCACGCACGCCTGTCGGGCACGGGCAACGATGGCAGGCGCGGCTTCGACATCAGCGGACTGGCCGGCCTGACGCCTGCGCAGTACGACGCACTGGCGCCGATCCAGTGGCCGGTACTTGCGTCTCCCTCCCCCTCGACGGGAGAGGGGTGGGGTGGGGGCGAAACTGCCGGCACGGCACGGCTGTTCAGCGATGGCCGCTTCTTCCATCCGGACGGCCGCGCGCGCTTCATCGCCGTGGACCCGCGCCCGCCGCAGCACATGCCGGACGAGGAATACCCGCTGGTGCTCAATACCGGCCGCATCCGCGACCAGTGGCATACGATGACACGCACCGGCAAATCGCCGCGCCTGTCCAGCCACCTGCCGGAGCCCTTCGTCGAGATCCATCCCTACGACGCCATGCTCAACGGCGTGCAGGACGGCGCGCTGGTGCGGGTCGCCAGCCGCTGGGGCGCGCTGGTCGCAAGGCTGAAAACCAGCGGCGACGTGCCGCGACGCAGCGTCTTCGTCCCGATCCACTGGAACGACCAGTACGCCTCGGACGCGCGCGTCGGTGCGCTGGTGAACCCGGTGGTGGACCCGGTCTCCGGCGAGCCGGAGTTCAAGCACACGCCGGTGCGCGTCGAGCCCTTCCAGGTGGACTGGCACGGTTTCGTGCTCTGCCGTCGCGCACTGGACATGGAGGCGGCGACCTGGTGGACGCGTATCCAGGGTCAGCGTTTCCTGCGCTACGAGCTGGGCGGCCGCGGCCAGGTGGCGGACTGGCCGGCCTGGGGCCGGCGCTTGCTGGGCGTAGCCGATCCCGAGGCCGATTGGCTGGAATACTGCGACGACACGGCCGGCATCTACCGCGCCGCGCACGTGGTGGACGATCGCATCGAGGCCTGCGTGTTTGTGTCGCCGCGTCCGGACCTGCCGTCGCGTGCCTGGTTGTCGGGCCTGTTCGTGCAGGAGAAGCTGGAGGAGGTCGACCGCGTCGGCCTGCTGGTCGGCCAGCCGGTCAACCCGCAGGCGGACACCGGCCCGCTGGTCTGTTCCTGCTTCGGCGTCGGCCGCAACGTCATCCTCGACGCGATCCGCAAACAGGGTTTGACCAGTGCACAGCAGGTCGGCAGCTGCCTGAAGGCCGGCACCAACTGCGGCTCCTGCGTGCCGGAGATCAAGTCGCTGATCGCGCTGGCCGCGGCCAGCGAGGCGGCATGAGTCTGCGCTACGCGCCGGCGTCTGGCAGCTAGCGCTGGCTGCGGGGCACCAGGAAGCAGGCCAGCGCCGGCAGCATCACGATCGCGCCGAACAGGTTGACCACGAACATGAACAGCAGCAGCAGGCCCATGTCGGCCTGGAACTGCAGGCCCGAGAACAGCCAGGTGGTGACGCTGACCGACAGCGCCACCGAGGTGAAGATGCAGGCCTTGCCGGTCGTTTGCAGCGTGCGGAACCAGGCCTTGCGCAGCGGCCAGCCCTCGCCGAGCTTCTGCCCCAGCACGCTGAACAGGTAGATGCCATCGTCCACACCGATGCCGGCGCCGAGCGCGACCACCGGCAGCGTGGCCACCTTCAGCCCGACGCCGATCGCCGCCATGAAGGCATAGGTCATGAGCGAGGTCAGCGCCAGCGGCAGCACGATGCACAGCACGCTGATGCTGCTACGAAACGACAGCCAGACGAAGACGATGATCGCGGCGTAGACCCACAGCACGATCTGCTTTTCCTGAGCCTTGACCAGCTCGTTGGTGGCGGCCATCACGCCGAGGTTGCCGGAGGCCAGCGCGAAGCGCACCGGCGCCTGCGGGTGCTCGGCCGCAAACTGTTTGACGGCGGTCACGAGAGTTTCGAGCGTCTCTGCCGTATGGTCGGCGGTGAAGATCAGCACCGGCATGGCGCTGCAATCGGCGTTCTGCAGGCCGAAGGAGGAGGGGATCGGGTTGATCGCCTGCACCAGTGAGAACTGGTTGCGGGGCAGCACGCGCCACTTCAGGCTGCCCTCGTTCCAGCCGGCGCTGACCAGCTTGGCGATCTGGGGCAGCGAGGTCACGGAACGCACGCCCGGCTGGTTCTGCATGCGCCAGGCGAAGCGGTCGATCAGTTCCATCACGTCATGGCGCACGCAGGCTTCCGGCGCGGTCTCGGCGATGACCTTCATCACGTCCACGCCGATGGAGAAGTTTTCGACGATCGCGGCCGAGTCCCGGTTGTAGCGCCCGTCCGGCCGCAGCTCCGGCACGCCGGGCTTGAACTCGCCGATCTTCAGGTGCTGGTAGTTCCACAGCGACCAGGCCAGCAGGCCGGTGCAGACCAGCAGGATCGTGCCGGCGGCGCGCGGTGTGGCGCAGCGCGACAACCCCTGCCAGAGCCGGTCGCCGAGGCGGGTGCGCGCGGTCTGCAGCTTGTAGAACTCGCTGATGTCGCCGAACTCGGTATAGCTGAGCAGGATCGGGACCATGACCTTGTTGGTCAAGATGATCGCCGCCATGCCCAGCGAGGCGTTGATCGCCATCTCGCGGATGATCTCGACCTCGATCAGGTAGATGGTCGCAAAGCCGATCACGTCGGTGAGCAGCGCCAGCGTACCCGGGATCGCCAGGCGGCGGAACGAGGCCACTGCGGCGTCGTAGCGCGGCAGCCGGTTCTCCGCGACCTCGCCGGCCCAGGCGTTGACCATCTGCACGCCATGGCTGACGCCGATCGACAGCACCAGGAACGGCACCAGGATGGCGAAGGGATCCAGGCCGTAGCCCAGCAGGCGCAGCAGGCCGAACTCCCACACGACCGCCACCACGGCGCTGCCCAGCGGCAGCAGGCTGAGGCAGAACGAGCCGCAGTAGACCCACAGCATCAGCATCGTGATCAGCAGCGTGATCACGAAGAAGAAGACCACTTCCAGGTTGGCGTCGGTGACGTCGCCGATGATCTTGGCGAAGCCGATGATATGGATCTGGATGTCCTCGTCCTGGTACTGCTGGCGGATGCGTTCCAGTTCCTGCGCGACCTGACGGTAGTCCAGCCGCTCGCGCGTCACCGGGTGGTACTCGAGCAGCTCGGCCACGATCATAGCGCCGCGCTGGTCCTCGGAGACGATGCGGCCGATGATGCCGGCCCGCGCCACGTTCTGGCGGATGCGCTCGAACATCTCCGGCGTCGGCCGGTAATCCGGGGGCATGACGTCGCCGCCGGCGATGCCGTCCTCGGTGATTTCCAGGTAGCGGATACCGGGCGTGAACAGCGAACTGACGCGCGAGCGGTCCACACCGGGCAGGAAGAAGATTTCGTCGGTGACCTGCTTCAGGCGTGTCAGGAATTTCTCGTTGTAGATGTCACCGTCCTGCCGCACCAGCGCGATCGAGATCAGGTTGGCGCCCCCGAAGGCCTCGTGGTACTGGCGGAACGTGGCCATATAGGGATGGTTTTGCGGGATCGACTTCTCGAAGCCCGCGTCGATCTCGATGTGCAGCGCGTGCCAGCCGAGGAAGGCGGTCATGAGGGCGATCAGGCCCAGCATCAGTCGCCGGCGCGCGAAGACCAGCGGGACGACGATGCTCAGGATCCGGTCGGTCAGCGTCACCGGACGGCCTGTTCAGCGAAAGATGAAATACACCGCGCCCATCAGGCACAGCCCGGCCCACAGGTAATCCAGCTTGAGCGGCTGCTGCATGTAGAGCACGGCGAAGGGCACGAACACGGACAGCGTGATGACCTCCTGCAGGATCTTGAGCTGGGACAGGCTCAGCTCGGTGTAGCCGATGCGGTTGGCCGGCACCATCAGCAGGTATTCGAACAGCGCGATGCCCCAGCTGACGAAGGCCGCGATCCACCATTTCTGGTCGCCCAGGTTGCGCAGATGCGCATACCAGGCAAAGGTCATGAACACGTTGGACAGGATCAGCAGTCCCGTCGTCTGCAGCAGGACCGACATGGGCCCGCCGTCAGCGCGCTTTCAGCAGGTCGCGGATCTCGGCCAGCAGCTGCTCTTCGCGCGAGGGCGCCGGCGGTGCGGCCGGCTTTTCCTCCGCCTGCTTCTTCAGCGTGTTGATAGCCTTGATCAGCAGGAACACGGCGAAGGCGACGATGAGGAAATCCACGCTCGCCTGCAGGAATTTGCCGTAGCCGAGCACCACGGCGGGCGTATCGCCTGAAGCGGCCTTGAGCGTGAGGGCCAGATCGGCGAAGTTGACGCCGCCGATCAGCAGCCCGATGGGCGGCATCACCACGTCGGCCACCAGTGAAGACACAATCTTGCCAAAGGCGGCACCGACGATGATGCCGACCGCCATGTCGACCACGTTGCCGCGCATGGCGAAGGTCTTGAATTCCTGCAGCATGCCCATGAAGGCCTCCTGTGATTGCGCCGGGGTTATTTCGACTTGAGCTGGCGGTAGACGAACAGCAGCAGTAATGCACCGGCGGTGGCCAGCACGAGGCTGCGCAGGCTGAAGCCGGTTACCGTACCGAAGCCCAGGAACGAACCGATGAAGCCGCCGACGAAGGCGCCGGCGATGCCGATCAGGATGGTGACGATGAGGCCGCCCGGATCCTTGCCCGGCATGATCCACTTGGCCAGCACGCCGACGATCAGGCCGAGAATGATCCACGACAGAATGCCCATGATGTCCTCCTTGTGTCTTGGTTCTTGTGGGTTTGACGCAACGGCTACCCGCGAACGGGCCAGCCGTGCGCCCAAGATATCGGGCGCATGGGGCGGACCACAAGTGCAGCCGGGAGAGGCGCGGATTCAGATGCGGGTCACACCGGGCAGCGGCGTCCACAGCACGCGCTCGCCGGCCGCGTAGGGCTGCTCGCGCGCCGGCAGCATGACCAGGGCCATCGCGGTGGCCAGGTTGCTGAGCATGTGCGAGTCCTGTTTCGGCAGCGGCTCCAGCTGCACCTGGCCCTCCGTGTTGATGGACAGGTTCATGCGCAGCAGGCGGTCGCGCAGGGGATCGGCCTTGACCGGCTGCAGCAGCCGGCCGGCGGACATGCGCGGGCCGGGCGTGGCCACGCCTTCCAGGCAATCGAGCACGCGCCGCGCGTGGATCACCAGGCCCACCAGCACGGCGGCCGGATTGCCGGGCAGCGCCAGCAACGGGGTCTGGCCGCGCAGGCCGTAATACAACGGCTTGCCCGGCTTCTGTGCCACTTTCCAGAACACCTGGCGCACGCCGCAGGCGGCGGCCGCCTGCGGCAGGTAGTCGCGGTCGCCGACCGATACGCCGCCGGTCGTGATGACCAGGTCCGACTGGTCCAGCGCCGTGCACAGGGCGGATTCGACCTCCGTGCGCACGTCCTTGATGTAGCTGACCTGCGGTGGGGGATAGCCCAGTGCCTGCATCCAGCTGCGGATCAGCGGCCCGTTGGCGTCGTGCACCTGGCCCTCGGACGGCAGCTGGCCGGCGGCGACCACTTCATCCCCCGTGACCAGTACGCTGACGCGCGGCCGGCGGTAGGCCTTGATGGTATGCGTACCGGCCGCCATGAGGGCTGCCAGCATGCCGGGCGAAATGCGCTGACCCGCTGCGGCCAGGGCGTCGCCGCGTTTCAGCTCTTCGCCGGCGTAGCGGATGTTCCGTTTCTCCGGCACCGGCGCTTCGAGCCGGATGCTGTCCCCCTCGACCTGCGCCTGCTCTTGGGCGACGACCGTGTCCACGCCACGCGGGATGCGGCCGCCGGTCAGGATGCGGTAGGCCATGTGGCCGGCCAGCGGCGGCGGGTCCTCGCGCCAGGGCCCGGCGGCAATCTCGCCGATCACGCGCAGCTGCACGGGATGGGTGGGGCTGGCCCATTGGGTCTCGAAGGACAGCAAGGCATAGCCGTCCACCGCGCTTTGCGTGAAGCTCGGCAGGTCGATGGCCGCCAGCGGCGCCTCCGCCAGGCAGCGGTTGAGCGCCTGCTCGGTGGCGATGGATTCCACCGGCAGCGGCAGCAGTGTCTGGTTGTAATGAATGAGCGCCTGGCCGAGCGGCGTCAGCCGGCGCACCGGTTCCAGCGGTTCGGTGGGCCGCTCCGCGGCCGCGGGTGCAGCACGTGCCGGGTCGCGCGTCTCGGCGGGTGGCGGCGGGTGAAAAACCATGTGCGGGCCTCCTTCCGTGTTGCGCTCCGCGGGCCGCTGGCGCGGTTTTGTGCCCGAGTTTACGCCAGTCCCTGAGGTCTGGGCAGCGGGTCAGCGCCGGCTGCGGCGCAGCACGTCCAGCGTGTGCACCAGTCCCGGCAACAGGGCGTCCAGCGTTTCCTGTGCACCGCGCGCGCTGCCGGGCAGGGTGACGATCAGGCTGCGGCCGGCAAGGCCGGCGACGCCGCGCGAAATCATCGCGTAGGGCGTGCGGCGCTGTCCGTGGGCACGGGCCGCCTCCATGATGCCGGGCATCTCGCGTTCGATCAGCGCGCGCACCGTTTCCACGCAGCGGTCGCGCGGCGTGATGCCGGTCCCGCCGACGGTGGCGATGAGGTCCGGGCTCTGCCCCAGCCAGTGCCGCAGCCGCTCGCGCAGCAGATCCGGATCATCGCTCAGGATCTCGTAGCCGCCGATCTCGATGCCGGCCTCGGACAGGCGCTCGCGTACGCACTGCCCGGCGGCGTCGCGTTTCTTGCCGCCGGCCACGGCATCGGACAGGACCAGGACGATGCTCTGCGCCGGCGGCTCGATGCGGCGCGGGAAGTCGGATTTGCCACCGCGCTTGTCCAGCAGCGTGACATCGGTGACCGACAGCGCGCGCCCGGCGTGGGGCTTGAGCATGTCGTAGAGCGTGAGCGCGGCGATGCTGGCGGCGGTCAGCGCTTCCATCTCGACGCCGGTGCCGGCGAGCACCTGCACGTCGGCCTCGATCCGGACCGACTGTTCCGACAGCGTGTATTCGATGCGGATGGCCTGCAGCGGCAGCGGGTGGCAGAAGGGCAGCAGCTCCCAGGTGCGCTTGGCGGCCAGGATGCCGGCCGTGCGCGCCACCTCGAGCGCATCGCCCTTTTCCGTGCGGCGCTCGCGCAACAGGGCGATGCACTCCGCCGGCGCGTGCAGCGTGGCGGTGGCGCGTGCGCTGCGCAGGGTCTCCGGCTTGCGGGTGATGTCTTTCATGAAAGACCCGGCATGAAGAATAGAACAGGATTCACGGGATGTTTTCAGGATGGTCGGGATGAACGCATATTCTTCCAACAGGAGTTTTTGCGGTCTTGTTCATCCTGTTGAATCCTGAGCATCCTGTTCCATTCTGAAAGGCTGTTCGCCGTCTGCGCTCAACGGGACGCCTTCGAGGTAGCGGCTGTCGCCGTCCGGGTAGTGTTCCTGCTTCCAGATCGGTACGCGCTGCTTGAGGGTGTCGATGGCGTGGCGCGCGGCGGCGAAGGCGGCGTCGCGGTGCGCGGCGCGCACCACCACCAGCACGCTGAGCTCGCCCAGCGCCAGCTCGCCGGTACGGTGCTGGATGCGGCAGTGGCGGATGTCGAAGCGTCGCAGGGTGTCCTGTTCGATCTCGGCCAGGAGCTTCTCGGCCAGCGGTGCATAGGCGCTGTAGGCCATGCCGCTGACCGGGCGGCCTTCGTTTGCGTTGCGTACCGTGCCGCCGAACACCACCAGCGCACCGCAGTCGGCGCTGTCCGTCGCCGCCAGCAGCGCTGCCAGATCCAGCGGTTCGGCCTGCAACCGGTGCATGCTCAGCCGCCGCTGACCGGCGGGATCAGCGCCAGCGTGCTGTCATCGGCCAGGCGGTGGTGGCGCGATACCAGTTCGCTGCCGATGGCGCAGGCCACGCGCGGCAGTCGCTCCGCCAGCTGCGGCTGCTGCCGGCACAGCAGAGCCAGGGCGTCGGCCACGGTCCCGCCGGGCAGTTCGAGGAGGCAGCGCTCATCGCCCGCGAGCTGGCGCAGTACGCCGTGAAATTCGACGGTAACGCGCATCAGCCCCCCAGCGCGTGCATGCTGATCGGCCGCTCGACGTAGCCGCTGGCGGCATAGCCGGCTTCCTTGTTCCAGACATGTCCGCGGACGATGGCTTCGAGGGCGTCATCGTCGGCGCCGGCGCGCAGGGGCGTGCGCAGGTCGCGGCCACGGCTGGAGAACAGGCAGGCATACAGTTCGCCGGTTGCGGTGACACGCAGGCGATCGCAGCTCGCGCAGAACGGATTGGAAATGGTGGAGATCACGCCGAGGCGGTAATCGCCGTCCAGTGCATAGTAGGCGGCAGGATCCGGCGTGCGCGGCAGCGACTCGATCCGGAATCGTGGCCGCAGCCGCTGCAGGATTTCCGCTTCCGGCACCACGCGCTCGTGCGACCAGGCGCCGCGTCCGTCCAGCGGCATGAATTCGATGAAGCGCAGGGGGATGGCCTGCGCCTGCGCCCAGCGCGCCAGGGGCAGGATCTGGTCGTCGTTGTGCCCGCGCACCACCACGGTGTTGATCTTCAGCGGCAGGCCGGCGGCGCGTGCGGCCGCGATGCCCTCGAGCACGTGCTCGACTGCGCCGCGCCCGCCGCTGAGGGCATGGAAGCGCTCCGGCTCCAGCGCATCGAGGCTGACGTTGAGGTCATCCAGGCCGGCCTGTGCAAGGGCCGCCGCACGGCGCGCGAGCAGCACGCCGTTGGTGGTCAGGGAGATGCGTTCCAGCCCGGCCGCGCGCAGCCGGCCGAGCTCGGCAATCAGATCTTCCAGGTCGGTGCGCAGCAGGGGTTCGCCGCCGGTCAGGCGCAGCTGCCGGATGCCGAGCCGGGCGACGAAGAGCCCTGCCAGCCGCAACAGCTCGGCGCGGGCGAGCAGCTGCTCGCGCGGTGCCCACTGCGGTGTTTCGGGCATGCAGTAGCCGCAACGGAAGTTGCAGCGGTCGGTGAGCGACAGGCGCAGCTTGCGCTTGATGCGTCCGCGCCGATCAGTGATCACGGGATCCATCCCCGCATTATGCGTCACTGCCCGCTAGGCGGCACCTTTGAGGATCAGCGCAGGCGGCGCCACCGGACTCGACTGCAGCCGGCGCTCGACCGCCGCCAGGTCGTCCGGCGTGTTGATGCTCCAGAACACCGAGGGCCAGTCGCGGTAGTCGACCGTGACCAGTCCCTGGTTCTGCAGCCAGCCGGCCACTTCGCGCCGACCCTCTGCCAGCCAGCGGCGCAGATCGGGCAGTGCACTGCGCGGGATCAGCGCGCAAACCGGGTGCAGCCAGACCCCATCATGGACTGCGCAGACCTTGCCACGGCCCTCCGCCAAGGCGGCCAGCATGCGCGAAACGAGGTCTGGCGGCAGCCAGGCGGCATCGCAGGGCACGCACAGCACGTAGTCCGTGTGCGCCGCTGCCAGCACGCTGGCCATGCCGGCCAGCGGGCCCTGGTAATCGCCGCTGCCATCCGCGACGACGGGGTAGCCGTAGCGCGCATATTCGGCGTGGTGGCGGTTGGCGTTGATCAGCACCTGATCCACCTGCGGCAGCAGGCAGGCGAGGGCGCGTTCGATCAGCGGCTGGCCGGCCACCGGCATCAGGCCCTTGTCCACGCCGCCCAGGCGGCGGCCGAGGCCGCCGGCCAGGATGGCGCCGGTCACGCTGGGTGTGTGCGCTTTCATGTCGCTCATGAGTGGGGATGTGGGTCAGCTATTTCAAGCAACGGCCGTGCCAGGGACGGCCACGCAGCTCAGGCGCTCTGGCGCCGCCGCTGGAAGATGGACTGTGGCGTGTCGGTCGCCGGCTGGTAGACCACCGACATCTCGGAGAAGGCCTTGAGCGCGTCCTCGATGCAGCGGTCCGGGCGCGGCTCGAAGGCATCGATCCCGCAGCGATGCATATGCCAGAGCTGGTCGCGCTGCACGTCGCCGATCGCGCGGATCTCGCCTTTGAAACCGAGCTGCTCGCGCAGCACGCGCGCCTGCGACAGGGCGCGGCCATCGCCGAACTTGGGGAATTCCAGTACGATTCGGGCCAGGCCCTGCAGCTCGCCGTAGACCTCGTTCACGTCGAGATCGTTGGGCAGGCGCACGCCCGCGTCCGCCAGCCGAGCCTGCAGCGTGTCCCGCTCGCGCCGCCAGCGCGCCAGCGACACCGTGAAGGAGCCGGTGGCCGGCAGCGGGGCGTCGTCGGGCAGGTGCTGCACGTCGTCGGCGACGATGCGCTGGTCCTTGATGATGCGGCGCAGGCTCATGCGGCCTCCTCGGCTTCGGCGCCGGCATAGACCTCGGCCTTGAACGGGGCCATGCCGATGCGGCGGTAGGTGTCGAGGAAGCGCTCC
>DATLYR010000178.1 GCA_035574475.1 Nevskiales bacterium
TGACCGCCTGGCCGAGGAGGCGCTGGCCGACTGGCAGGAGCAGCTGGAGCCCACGGTGAGCGCGATCGAGAAGCTCGCGGCCGAATCGTCCAGCTACGAAGAGTTCCTGGCCAAGCTGCCCGCGCTGCTCAAGGACATGGATGCGAGTGACCTGCTGCGTCAGCTCGCGCTGTCCGCGTTCAAGGCCCGCGCGCTGGGCGTCGCCACCGACGAGACCGACTGATCCATGCCGCCCGAGCTGACCTCGCCGGGGCCGATCCCCAAGGAAGCGATCGAGTATCTGCGCGCCAAGAAGCTGGCGCCCGAGGACAAGCGCTTCCACTGGACCGACGTATGGCGCGAGGAGCACGCGGTTCAGTTCACCGTCGCCAAGGCGGTGCAGACGGACATCCTGGAAGACATCCGGGGTGCGGTGGACCAGGCGCTGGAGCAGGGCCAGACGCTCCGGGACTTCTCAAGGCAGCTACGGCCTAAGCTGGAGCAGAAGGGCTGGTGGGGCATCCGGGAGCAGACCGATCCGATCACTGGCGAGACGCGCCAGGTGCAGCTCGGCTCACCGCGGCGGCTCAAGACCATCTACCAGGCGAACATGCGCACCGCACGCGCCGCCGGCCAGTGGGACCGCATCGAGCGCACGAAGAAGGCACTGCCATACCTGCTGTACGTCGCCAGTACCGCGCGCGAGCCGCGCGTGGAGCACCGGCAGTGGTACGGGCTGCTCTTGCCGGTGGACGATCCGTTCTGGAAGACGCACATGCCGCCCAACGGCTGGGGCTGCAAGTGCTCCGTGCGCCAGGTCAGCGGCCCCGAGGCTGAGCGCCTGGACAAGGAAGGCTTCCAGGATCCCACCGCGCCCCCGGTTCGTGACGATCGCACGGGCCTGCCCACCGGCCGGCTTCAGCCGCGGCGCATCAAGGTTATCCGCCAGGCGCCGCCAGTGCGCACGCGCGAATGGGTCAACGGTCGCACCGGCGAGGTGATGAGGGTGCCGGTGGGCATCGATCCGGGCTGGGACACTAACCCCGGCCAGGTGTCGCGCCTGGCGCGCGCGCTAAAGCAGTACAGCTCCAAGCTCGAAGGAGTGACGCCTGAGATCGCACAGTCGTCGGTCCGCACACTGTTCTCGGCGGGCCTGTTCAAAAACTTCTATGAGAAACCCGATGGAGATTTCCCGGTAGCCATCATGCCCAGGGCGGATGCGGAGCGCATCGGTTCCAAGACCACTACCGTGCTGCTGTCGAAGGATACGGTGCTGAAGCAGCGCGATGCGCACCCGGAAATCAGCGCTGAGGAATACATCCAGGCACAGGAAGCGATCAACCGGGGCCGCAGGATCCAGGACTCGCCCAACACGATCGTCTTCCTGCTGAACGAGCCAGGCGGGCATGTGACGGTGGTGAAATCCACGCGCAGCGGCAACACGCTTTTCATGACCAGCTTCCGCCGGCTGTCCGGCGATCCGGGCAAGCTGGATCGCGAGCTGCGCCGTCTGCTGGCCGGCGACGACTGAAAAAGCAAAGCCCCCTTTCGGGGGCCTGCACCCGGCGACCGAGGTCACGCGGGGAAGTCGTAAAGAGGCAGGCGGTGGGGCCTCCCACCCGCTGGAAGCGGAAACCCCACATGGCGCTCCGCAGGTTGCCCTGCGTGCTACGGCCGGGAGAATTTCACCGTGTCACGCCTGCCTGTGGTTATTATAGCAGCTAGTCCAAGCTCACCTGTCGAGCCAGAAAATGCTCGATGATTCCGGTGCTGAGCAAGTAGTCTGCAGTGATCGTATCCGACAAACTTAACGATATGGGCCAAAACAGCAAAATTGAATGGACACATCATACCTTCAACCCTTGGTGGGGTTGCGTGAAGGTATCGCCAGCGTGCAAGCACTGTTACGCGGAGACATGGGCACAACGCCTTGGGCTTGAACTATGGGGGGGCGACGATACACAGCGTAGATTTTTCTCCGATCACCATTGGCGCGAACCTTTGCGCTGGGAAGCCGAAGCGCGCCGCGCCGGCGAACGGCGCCGGGTTTTTTGCGCATCAATGGCGGACGTGTTTGAGGACCGAGCGGATCTCATTGATCAGAGAGCGAGGCTATGGCCACTGATCGAGCAGACGCCATCACTGGACTGGTTGCTACTTACAAAGCGCCCCGAGAACGTGCGCGCCTCGGTACCTTGGGGCAAAGCTTGGCCGCGCAACCTATGGCTCGGCACGACGGTTGAGGACATGAAGTACGCACAGATGCGGATCCCATTGATCGTCGATATGCCCGCCGCTGTGCGCTTTGTATCGTGCGAGCCTTTGCTCGGCGTATTGAAACTGAAACGTTGGTTACGGCCGCCCGGCAAGCCACGCGGTATCAACTGGGTGATTGCTGGCGGTGAAAGTGGACATCACTCAAGACCGATGAATCCGCTATGGGTGGAAGGCTTGCGAGACCAGTGTCTGGCCGCTGGTGTGCCGTTCCACTTTAAGCAGTGGGGTCATTGGGGTCCGGCATCGCCAGCCGATCGGCGTGCCGTGATGAGTGTTGAAATGCCAGGTCGCAACGGTCGGCCAGTGCGGCTGTTTAAACTCGGCAAAAATGTGACCGGTCGAATGCTGAACGGACGTACCTGGGACGGGGTGCCTACTCTGGTAGAGTCTTAGGATGCGACGAATACCGGGACGCGACACGCAAACGCGAGATCTTTTCCCGGATCTGCTCGACTCAGAGCAGGTGCGCAAGCAGCTGACTGTGCGTCAGCTGCGGCATCCAGTATGGTCCCATCAGAAGGCGCGTCTCATTGAGTTATACCTTCATTATTTCGTGCTAGTGACCAAGCACGGCACTTACATCGATGGCTTCGCTGGTCCGCAGGCTCCAGACCACCCGGAATCTTGGGCAGCGAAGCGAGTGCTGGAATGCGAGCCAAGGTGGCTCCGCAATTTCTTCTTCTGTGAATTGGATCCCGACGGCGCTGTAGCACTTCAACAACTTGTCGATTCTCAACTTCCGCGACGCAAGAAGGAGCCTAAGCGCCAATGGAAGGTGCTGGTGGGCGACTTCAATACGAAGGTCGATGAGATTCTCGCAAGTGGTGTTATCGATGAAAAGCAAGCGACCTTTGCTTTACTAGATCAACGGACGTTCGAGTGCCATTGGAGCACGGTTTCAAAGCTCGCCAGACACAAGACGGGCGACCTGAAAATAGAACTTTTTTACTTTCTGGCGGTGAAATGGCTGCACCGCGCACTGGCCGGCACCACGGTGAATGACACCGCCATCGTGAATTGGTGGGGTGATGACAGCTGGGGCGAGCTGAAAAAGCTAAGTCAAGTGCAGGTGAGAGACCTGGTCAGTCAACGGATGGTATCTGACCTCGGGTACCGATCCGCCTTCGCCTGGCCAATCTATGAGGTGGAGGACGGCGTCGGCTCAATCATGTACTACATGATCCATGCCACGGATCACCCGGATGCGCCGGGTCTCATGTGGCGCGCGTTCAATCAAGCAACCCAGCCGCTCGATCAGCCGGTACAAGGTGACATGTTTCCATTTCACGCCGCCGCCCACGACTGACAGGCCGCCTGAGAGGCGCTACAAGCCCGCCAGGGCGTTCAGGGCAGCCAGGGTGCACCCCCGACCCATTTAAACGTTTCTGGAGGGAATTAAACGGGGTTTTCGGCCCCTGAAAGCCCGCCCGGCAGACCCAAACCGGCCCAAAGCGCCCGGCAGGCCCGGTTTGCCCCATTGCCAAGCCCTCCGGCCGCCCGCAAGATAGGGCCGACCCCCCGATAGCAGCCTGCTGAAGTCCTTCAGCATTATCCGGCTGCGCACGCCCCCCTACAGTCGGCAGCGTATGCAGCTGCCCGCCGCCATTTCCACTGCCCTGTGCTCAGCCGAGCCGGCGCCAGCTGCCGCCCTTTGCTCGATGCTGCCGCCGCCCGCCCAGGGCGCGGTCCCCACCTTCGTCCAGGTGATCCCGCCGCCAGGCGCTGACGGCATCGTGCGTGGTGCCGACGGCCGCAGCTGGCGGATGCCGGACCCGGCCAAGGTGGCAGCGAACTTCGACAAGCCCATCCCGATCGACATCAACCATGCCCAGGAGCTGGTCGCGCCGAAAGGCGGCGATGCGCCGGCGACCGGCTGGATCGAGGAGCTGATCGCGCAGAACGGCGGCGTGTGGGCGAAGGTGCGCTGGACGGAGAAAGGCGCCGAGCTGGTGAAGTCGCTGGCCTACCGTTACCTGTCCCCGGTGTTCACGTACCTCAAGGGCACCGGCGAGATCGTGCGCATCACCAGCGCTGCCCTGGTCAACCAACCCAACTTCAACCTGGCGCTCAACAGCGCACATCCCTCACAGGAGACCGAAGACATGAACCCGATCCTGAAAGCCCTGCTGCAGATGCTCAACCTGAAGGATGACGCCACGGAAGAGCAGGCGGTCAACGCGCTGAAGTCGCTGCAGAGCGAGCTGGCCACCGCCCGCAACTCCGCCGAGCACCCGAGCCTGGACAAGTTTGTGCCGCGTGCCGACTACAACCAGGCGGTCGAGCGCGCGACCAACGCCGAGCAGCAGCTGCAGACCATGAAGGATGCGCAGCGCGACGCCGAGATCGAAACCGTCGTGGGCGACGCGCTCAAGGCCGGCAAGATCACGCCGGCGACCAAGGACTACTACACCGCCATGTGCCGCAAGGAGGGCGGGCTCGAGGAGTTCAAGAAGTTCGTCGCCGCCGCGCCGGTGATCGGCAGCGATACCGACCTCGACCGCAAGCGCGAGGACAAGGCCAAGGCGCTGAATGGCGCAGCCGCCGATATCGCGGCTGCCTTCGGGAACTCGCCCGAGGATCTGCACAAGTACGCGGCCTAGCCGCGGACGGGCTTTCAGGATCGGCCAAACGCCTTATCCGATCTCACTTTACATAGGAGTCTGGACTCATGCCCCCTCTGACCGCTGAACGCAACACCGCGATGCAGGACGCCGAGGTGATCTCGGTTCCGATGTCCGCCAGCAAGATCCTCGCCGGCGGCATCGTCTGCGCGAACGCCACCGGCTACGCCACCAAGGGCGCCACCGCCACCACGCTGACCTACCTCGGCCGCGCCGAGGAGACCGTGGACAACAGCGCCGGCAACCCCGGCGACAAGTCCATCCGCGTGCGCCGCGGCCGTGCGTTCAAGTGGAAGAACTCAGGCAGCGACCCAGTGACCCAGGCCTCCCTGGGCAAGGTCTGCTACATCGTCGACGACGAGACCGTCTCCGCCACCAACGCCGGCGGCAACACCCAGTCGGCGGCCGGCATCGTGGTCGGCGTCGAATCCGACGGCGTCTGGGTCGAGTAACAGGGCGCCCACGCACCCACCCATCACACATCGCACTAGGAGCCACCATGCGACTCTCGAAACTGTTCACCTTCCTGGCAGTCGCCGTGTTCACGGCCGCCTGCTTCCTGCTCGCCGTGCCCACCGCGCCCGCCATGCCGGTGACTCTGGCGAGTGCCGCGTCCCTGCACGATCTCGGCCTGCTCAGCTTCGGCTTCGCCGGCCTGGTGATCAACAAGGCCAACCTCGAAGAGATCTTCCGGAACATCAAGACTTCGTTCCACAAGGCCTTCGACGCCGCGCCCAGCCAGTGGGAGAAGATCGCGATGCTGGTGCCTTCGACCAGCAGCGAGAACAACTACAAGTGGCTGAGCAACTTCCCCAAGATGCGGCGCTGGGTTGGTGCGAAGTTCGTGAAGTCGCTGGAGGCCTTCAAGTACACGATCGTCAACGACGACTGGGAAGCCACCATCGAGATCGACCGTAACGATATCGAGGACGATAACCTCGGCATCATCGGCCCGCAGGCCGCCTCGGCCGGCTTCTCGGCCAAGCAGCTGCCCGATGAGATCGTCGGCGAGCTGGTCAACGGCGCGTTCGCCAATCCGTGCTTCGACGGGCAGTTCTTCTGCGACACCGACCATCCGGTGGCCGGCGCCAGTGTCAGCAACAAGCTGACGGCGGCCCTGTCGATCACCACGCTCGCCGCGGCCCAGGCCAGCCTGGGCGCCGCGCGCACCGCGATGCGCCTGTTCAAGGACGATGAGGGCCGGCCGCTGGGCGCCACGCCGAACGTGCTGATGGTCGGGCCGGCGCTGGAAGACACAGCGCGTGCCCTGCTGACCAACGACCGCCTCGAGGACGGCAAGCCGAACCCCTACAAGAACAGCATGGAGCTGGTGGTCAATCCCTGGATCACCTCGCAGACCGCGTGGTTCGTGCTCGACACCACCAAGGCCATCAAGCCCTTCATCTACCAGGAGCGCAAGAAGCCGGTGCTGGTGAGCATGGTCGATCCGAACTCGCCGACCGTGTTCAACCTGCGCAAGTTCCTGTACAGCGCGGAAGCGCGCGCCGCCGGCGGCTACGGCTTCTGGCAGCTGTGCGTGGGCTCCACCGGCGCCGGCTGATAACGAATACCACCACGACGCGCAGCGATGAGGCCGTCTAGTCCGCCCAGGAACTAGCCGGAAGAGCACCGAGGAAGTGGCGGGCGGGGATCCTGGGCAGTTCCCCGCCCGCAGTTCA
Source organism: Nevskiales bacterium (assembly GCA_035574475.1). Taxonomy (NCBI): domain Bacteria; kingdom Pseudomonadati; phylum Pseudomonadota; class Gammaproteobacteria; order Nevskiales; species Nevskiales bacterium. The sequence continues at coordinate 6,557 of DATLYR010000178.1, forward strand.
TGGACCAACAGGAGATCGACATGGCCAAGGTTCTTCGGATCACCAGCAAGCGCGACGGCTTCCGTCGTGGCGGCATCGCGCACTCGACCACCCCGACCGATCACCCGATCGACCGCTTCACCAAGGAGCAGCTCGCCGCCATCAAGACCGAGCCGATGCTGACCGTCGAGGAGATCGACGACGGCAAGAAGGCCTCTGGCGACGCCGATAAGGGCGACCAGGGCAAGGCCGGCAAGGGCAAGTAAGCGGGCTTCCACACGGACTTGAACGGGCTTTAAGAACCCATGCGCGTGCAGGAAATCGAGGATCTCTACCGCGGCGACACCTGGCCGCTGGAGGTCAGCATCGAGGACGATCAGGGCGGCCTTGAGGATCTGGCCGGCTGCACGCTGTGGATCGCACTCAAGGCCGACAAGGAAAAGCCCGATGCGGAGCTGGTCGTGAGCCATGAGGTGCCCGGCCCATCGCCGGCGACCAAGCCTATCGTGCGCATCGGCTCGGATCAGACAGCGAACGTGGACC
>DATLYR010000179.1 GCA_035574475.1 Nevskiales bacterium
GCATTCTGCGCGATGCGCTCGGCGATGCCGATGGCCGCCGCCAGCGCCTCGCCGGGCGGCACCACCTTCTGCACCAGGCCGATGCGATAGGCCTCGGCGGCGTCGAATTCGTCCGCGGTCAGCGTGTGCAGGTAGGCATTCTGCGTACCGACCGCCAGCGGCCAGCGCACGGTGCCACCGCCGAAGGGAAAGATCCCGCGCTTGATCTCGGACTGGGTGAAGCGTGCGCTGTCGGAGGCGACCGTGATCTGCCCGCACAGGATCAACTCGATGCCCAGCGTGTAGCATGGCCCTTCAACCGCGCTGACGATGGGCTTGCGGCACACGCGGCCGAAGGTCCCCCAGGGATTCACGCCGCCGCGCGGGATCATGCGCGGCGCAATGATCTCGCGCGGCAAGGCCTTTACGATCTTGTCCAGCTCCAGGCCGCTGGTGAAGTAGCGCCCCTCGGCCCACAGCACGCCGCAGCGCAGCTCGCGATCACGGTCCAGCAGCGTGTACGCAGCGGAAAGCTGCGCGATCATCTCCGGATCGAAGGCGTTGAGTTTCTCCGGGCGGTTGAGGCCGATCAGCAGCAGGTGGCCGCGGCGCTCGGTCAGTATCTTGTCGCTCATGGCTGCGTTTCCTCAGAAGTCTTCCTTGTAGGGGCGCAAATCGAGTTCGTGGGTCCAGGCCGAGCGCTGCTGCTGGTGCAGCTGCCAGTAGGCCTCGGCAATCGCATCCGGGTGCAGCGCGCCGTCCTCACCCTTGGCCATCAGGTAGGCCTTGCCCAGGCCGTAGCCGAACTTGCCGGCGCGCTCGCCGTCCACCACGCCGTCGATGACGACATGCGCGACGTGGATGCCCTTGGGCCCGAACTCGCGCGCCATGGCCTGGGCGTGGATGCGCAGGCCGGCCTTGGCCGCGGCGAAACCGCCGAACTTCGCACGCCCGCGCAGCGAGGCCGTCGCGCCGGTGAAGATCAGCGTGCCGCGCCCTTGCGGCAGCATGCGCCGGATGGCCTCCTGCCCGACCAGGAATCCGCCGAAGCAGCACACGCGCCACATCTGCTCGATGTATTCCGGCGTCATGTCGAGCAAGGACTTGGGCAGGTTGCGCTCCGAGGCGTTGAACACCACCAGCTCGGGCACGCTGCCATCGGCCGCGATGCGGTCGAACAGGCGCTTCACGTCCTCGGGCTGCGTGGCATCGGCCGTCACGGCGATGGCCTGGCCGCCGGCCTCGCGGAGTCCGGCCACCAGCGGCTGCAACTTGTCCGCGCTGCGGCCGGCGGCATAGACGTGCAACCCGCCCGCTGCGAAGCGGGCACAGAGCGCACCCCCGATGCCTTCGCGTGCGCCGGCGCCGACAACGACGGCGCAGCCCTTCGCGTCCTGGGTGGGTTCGTTCATGCCCGTCGTCTCCTGTGCGCCGCCGCCAGGCCCGGCCCCGGCTCCGGCGTCACATGGCGGATATCGATGGGTTCATGGCATTCCGAGCAGACCATGACCGGGCGCATGTGCTTGCCGCAGCCCTGGTGCCGGTAGCGCAGCGGCGGGCCGGCGCCCTGGTCCATCCAGGCATCGCCCCAGGCGGTGAGCGCCAGCAGCACCGGGTAGAGCGCCTTGCCCTTCTCGGTCAGGCGGTATTCGTGGCGCAGCGGCGCCTGCTGATAGGGCACGCGCGCGAGGATGCCTTCGGCCACCAGCCGCTTCAGCCGGCTGGCGAGCAGGTGGCGGGTGACGCCGAGGTTGGCCTGAAAATCCTCGAAGCGGCGCAGGCGCAGGAAGGCATTGCGCAGGATCAGCAGCGTCCAGCGGTCGCCGATGATGGCGGCCGTGCGCGCGATCGAGCAGGGCATTTCGCCGACCTCATCCCATTTCATGCACGGTGCCCGCAGCCTGGGGGGGATGGGGCAACTTTAGCATAGTTAGTTCCTTTTTAGAACTTATAGGTCGACAGCACCGGCACGGTGCCGGTGCTCGTCAGGGACCTTAGCCGAGGTAGGCCTGGCCGCCGTCCACGCCGATGCTCTGGCCGTTGATGTAACGGCACTCGTCCGAGCACAGCGAAGCAACGAACACCCCGATGTCCTGCTCGCAGTCGCCGATGCGACCCTGCGGCACGGTGGCAATGAAGGCGGCGGACTCGGCCGGGCGCTCGCGCGTCCACCAGGCCATCGCGGGCGAATTGGCCAGCGGCAATATCGCATTGGTGCGGATGCCGTCCCTGGCCCATTCGCAGGCGGCGGCGCGGGTGAGCTGGCGGATCGCCTCCTTGACCGAGGCATAGGCGCCGTAGCCGCTCATGTCCCAGCGCTTGGCGGCCGAGCTGCCGAAGTTGACGATGCAGCCGTCGCCCTTGAGGTGCGGGTAGCACAGCTTCATCAGGCGGAACGTGGCCAGCGGCCCGGATTCCCAGCCGGCGGCGTAGGCCTCGTCGGTGACGTCGTTGAGCGTGCCCAGCGGCACTTCCTGCGCGTTGTTGACCAGGATGTTGAGCCCGCCGAAGTGCTGGACGACGGCATCCACGCAGGCCTTGAGCGAAGTCGCATTCTTGACGTCGCACTCGAGCGCCAGCGCGCGGCCGCCGCGCCTTTCGATCTCCGCCGCGGTCGCCTCGACCTTGGCCAGCGTGCGCCCGGTCACCGCCACAGCGGCGCCCTCGGCCGCGAGTGCGAAGGCGATGCCCTGCCCCACGCCCTGCCCGGCGCCGGTCACCAGCGCGATCTTGTTGTTGAGCTTGCCCATCCGCCGTACTCCTGTGCTGAACCGGTGTTGCCGGCCAGTGTGGCGGCTGGCGCAGCGTTGCGCCTGATCCGCCTGCGGTAGGGCCCCGAGCAACGGCACAAGGCACTGGATTCCGGCTTTTGCCGGAATGACGAAAGCAATTAATTCAGAGGTTCCCTAGACATTGCGCGGGGCCTGCTGATTCGCCTTGGCGATGTCGTGCAAACGATTGTTGAGGAACTGCATGACCCATTCATAGGGCCAGGCAAACTTGCGCTGGATCCAGTAACCGAGCCGCACGTCGAAGGACGTGAAGATCATGTAGCGGCCGGCCTTCATGCCCTTGAGGATCAGCCGCGCGGCGTGCGCCGGCGTGGCCGCCTGCTTCTGGAAGCGCTTCTTCAGGCCGCGGAATTCAGGAGTGGCCGTGTCCACGCCGCGGATCTCGACCGTCTGCACCAGGCCGGTGTCCACGCCGCCCGGGCATACCAGGCTCACGCCGATGCCGTGCCGCTTCAGGTCGAAACGCAGCACCTCGGAAACCCCGCGCAGGCCGAACTTGCTCGCGCTGTAGGCCGCGTGCCAGGGCAGGCCGAACAGGCCGGCCGCCGACGACACGTTCACCAACCAGCCGCCGCGCCCGGCGCGGATCATCTCCGGTACGAAGCATTCGATGACGTGGATCGGCCCCATCAGGTTGATGTCCACGCAGCGCCGCCAGTCCTGGTGGTCGAGCTTCTCGACCGCGCCCCAGACCGAGATGCCGGCGATGTTCATCAGCACGTCCAGGCTGCCGAAGCCGGCATGGATGTCGCGCGCGAAACCGCGCACCGCCTCGTAGTCGGAAATGTCGAAGGCGCGTACCAGCCCCAGCTGCCCGCCGCGCTGGCGGATGCCGTCGGCGACCGCCTCCAGCCGGGCAGCATCGATGTCGGCCAGGAACAGCACGGCGCCCTCGGCCGCGGCCTGCTCGGCGACCGCACGGCCGATACCGCTGGCGGCGCCGGTGACGAGGCATTTCATGCCGTTGAGGCTGCGGATGCGCATGCGTAGATCCTTTTCAGAATGCGTAGGCGAAGTGGAAGGACAGGAAATCGCGGTCCGACAGCTTGTTGAGGTCGCGACCGCCGGCGAAGCCCTGGTAGAGGACCTGCGCGCCGAGCCTCTGGCTGAACTCGAAGCCGCCGCCGACGACAAACTGCCGGCGCCCCTCGACGAAGTTCTGCATCGGCGACACCGCCACACCCTTCACGTCGTGGAAATAGGCGAACAGCGGCCGGAATACCGGGATCCAGGGCAGCAGCTCGTTGTACTCGAAGCGCGACAGGATGCGGTAGCCCCAGGCGAAGTCGTCGGCGAAGCCGTCGGTCTGCTGGGTCGGCACGATGCGCCGTGAATCGGGCACGCCGCCGCTGCCGGTGCCATCCGCGCCCGGGCTGGCGTGGGTGGCATTGGCGCCGCCGCCGTCGAACTGCAGCTCGTCCAGGCCCGGCATGTCGATGACGTGCGTGAAACCGCCCTCCACCAGCAGCAGGATCTGGTCGGCGCCGAACGGGTTGGCGGTGCCCGACAGCACGCGGATGCCGGTCAGGCTCAGCTGGCCGACCTTCTGCCGCTCGTAGCCGCGGATGATGCTGTTGGGCTGGATGTCCGGATTGCCGCGGTAACGCGTCTCGAGGAAATCGGGCGCGGCGATGGCGGCGGTCGGCACCGTGGCCACGCCGGGGATGAGGAGCTCCTGGCGCGGGAACACCGGGTTGACGCCGGCGAACACCACGTCCTGCAGCTGCACCTGCACCGGCAGGTTGGGCCGGAAGGAATACTCGCCGGCCAGCGACCACAGCCCGAGGTTGGTGTTGAAGCTCATGCCGTACAGGTGGATGTCCTCGGGGTAGTCGAGGAACACCCGCAGCGTGTCCAGCGGCACCGGCTCGCGGCCCAGGCCGCTCATGTTGAGGCTGCCGTTGAAACCCTGGCAGTCCACGAAGGCCTCCGCGAAGTTGGTCGAATCACGCCAGCAGGACGCATCCGTCGAGATCACGCTGCCGTAGGGCAGGCGGCTGTGGTAGTTGAGGTAGTACAGCGCCCATTCGGTGCCGTTGAGCACCTCCGGCAGGAAGCCGCCCAGGCGCGCGCCGTACTGGCCGCCGTCACGCGGCGCGCCGAATTTCTCCGGCAGGACCGGCACCGACGACGAGCTGCTGCTGATCAGGCCAAGCGTGCCCTGGGGCGTACCGATGAACTGCGGGTCCTCGGGGAACTGGCCTTCCGCGATCACCGCGTAGTCGCCGCCGCCGGCGATGTCGCTGACGGACAGGAAGCTGCCAGCCGCCGCCGGGCGCACCGGCTCCCAGCGGTACTGGTAGATCAGGTCGATCGACAGGTTCTCCGCCAGGTCGGTGGACACGGTCGCCAGCCCCACCGGCTTGAAGATGTCACCGATCTCGATGCCGGGAAAATACAGCAGGTTCTGGTCCGGCGGGTTGATCTCGCCGATGCTGTTGAGCTGGATGGTGTTGGCCTCGCCCCAGCGGATGCGCTGCTCGCCGAGCGTCAGGTGGAAGGTCCGGTCGCGGATGGTCAGCGGGTAGGCGATATAGGCATCCATCAGGTCCCAGCGCTTGCCGATTTGTTTTTCCACGCGCCGGCTGCGCGGCGTCTCGGCCGGCTGGAAGCGGGTGTTGGGGTGCTGCTCGTCGAAGTCGGTGTTGACCGCATCGAAGATGCCCTGCCCGCGCAGGTGCAGCACCGCCTCGCGCCAGCGGAACTTGAGGTCGGTGGTCCACTTGGCGGTGCCGAACACCATATCGTGCTTGTCGTAATTGAGGTTGCCGTTGTCCATGTTGTGCGCGGCCAGCCCGCCCGGCGCATCCACCAGCCGCTGGTTGGGCTCGGTGTCGCCGCCGAAATCGCGGCAGTCGTCGCCGTCGCACAGGTTCGGGTTGAGGTTGAGCTTGCCGATCAGGTCGGGGTCGCGGTCTTCCATGCGCCAGGCGCCGCCGATGGTGACGCGGTTGAGCCAGGTCAGGCTGCCCTTTTCGCCGAACTCGAAGTCGGCGGCCGCGGCCGGCAAGCCAAAGCCCAGCAGGGCCAGTCCCACAGCAATGACGGATCGCAAAGGCGCCTCCCCCTTCGGCCCTGGCACGCGCCCTGCGCCTGCCATCCGATAAGCCCGCTTTTTCATGCCGCATGCTAGCGGCGGCGGCGCCGGTACCCCGTCTCCAAACAGGCCAGCGCCTGTACCCAATCGGGCCAGCGCTGACGCGCTGGCAGTTTTTGCGACATCATGGCGGCAACCCGACCGGCAGGCAGCGATGGCTCGTACCGCCGCAAAAGAAACCGCCCTCAAGTGGATATCGGCCCGTCACCTGCAGCACTTCATCGCGCAGGCCGAGACCGCGGGCGTGAATATCGACGACCTGCTCGACGAGGCCGGCGTGGTGCGTGAGCGCCTGCGCGACCCGGATTACCCGGTGCCGGTTTCCGCCATCGAACTGATGCTGGCCTCGGTCACCCGCCAGCGTGACGAACCCCTGCTGGGCCTGTACATGGCGCGCAACATCCAGCCCGCCGCACTGGGCCCGCTGGGCTACCTGGCGCAGACCTGCGCCAGCTTTGCCGACGTGCTCGACGTGATCACGCGCTACAGCGGCCTGCTCAGCAACATCGGCCGCACCTCGGTGCAGCACATCCCCGGCGGCGCGGAGGTGCGCTGGGACTGCCTGGCCGGCGGCCGGCTGTTCCGGCAGCAGGCGACGGAGTACGTGCTGGGCAGCTTCGTGGTCATGGGACGGCTGCTGATCCCGGGGCGCCAGGACCTGCCGGTCGCCGTCAGCTTCCCGCACCCGCGGCCGGCGTCAACCGAACTGGCGCGCGCGTACATCGCCTTCTTCAAGTGCCCGGTCTATTTCGACCGGCCTTACGCGGCGGTGACGCTGCCACTGCGCGCACTGCAGGCGCGCCTGCGGCACGGCGATGCCTTCATGAAGGACCTGCTCGAGCGCCACGCAGCCAACCTGCTGCGGCAGCGCGCGGCCGGCTCGAGCCTCGAAGACGAAGTGCGGCACCTGATCCGCGCGCTGATCGCGGACGGCGCGCCGGCCAAGGAAACCGTCGCCGCCCAGCTCGGCATGAGCGGGCGCAGCCTGCACCGCCGGCTGAAAGAGAGCAGGCACAGCTATCGCGAACTGCTCGATGAAGTACGGCTCGAGATCGCGATCCGCGACCTGCGTGACACCCGCGACGCGATCGCCGAAATCGCCGGCCGGCTGGGCTTCAGCACGCACCAGGCCTTCCTGCGCTGGTTCAAGCACAGCACCGGCAATACGCCGGGCGAATACCGTCAGCAAGAAACGGGGACCCCATGAGCGAGCTCATCCCGCCCGGCGGCTGGCGCCAGCCGCCACAGCCGCGCCTGCAGGCGCCACCACCGGCCGAGCGCGGCTGGCTGTTCCGGTTGGCATCGCATTTTTCGCGCCGGCTCGGCCGCGCCGACGTGCCGGACGTCATCACCGTGCTGCACCTGAACCCGCGCCTGTTCTGGGCCTGGCTGTTCTTCGCCTCGCGGCTGATGCCCTATGGCCGGCTGCCCGCGCGCGAGCGCGAGCTGGTCATCCTGCGCACGGCCTGGAACTGCCGCAGCCGCTACGAGTGGGGCCAGCATGTCGAGATCGGTTTGCGCTCCGGGGTGACGGATGATGAGGTTCTGCGAATCACCCAGGGACCGGATGCCTTCGCCGGCCGGCCGGAGCAGTGGCTGCTGTCGGCCTGCGACGAAATCTGCGCGCAGCAGTTCATCACTGACGCGACCTGGCAACACCTGGCGTCGCGCTACGACCGCAAGCGGCTGATCGAGATCCTGATGCTGGTCGGCCACTACATCATGATCGCGGCCTTCCTCAACAGCGCGGGGCTACTGCTGGAACCGCCGATCGAGGACAAGCTGCAGGCGCTACACGCGCGGATCAGGGCCTGATGGCGCGTTGAGGCGGGGTTTGTGGGGCGGGCTTATTGAACCTTGCATAAATAGTTGAAACTAATTCCACCGTAGGTGGTCTGATGCTGTGATAACTTGGAGGACAGCATGAGATCGAAACCCACGGCATCGGAGTTGCAGCGGCGGCGGATGAAGGCCGGCCGGCTGCTGT
>DATLYR010000180.1 GCA_035574475.1 Nevskiales bacterium
GATAGTGAACCAGTACCGTGAGGGAAAGGCGAAAAGAACCCCGGAGAGGGGAGTGAAATAGAACCTGAAACCGTGTGCGTACAAGCAGTCGGAGCCCGCAAGGGTGACGGCGTACCTTTTGTATAATGGGTCAGCGAGTTAATTTCAGTGGCGAGGCTAACCGTCTAGGGAAGCCGTAGGGAAACCGAGTCTTAACAGGGCGACCAGTCGCTGGGATTAGACCCGAAACCTGTCGATCTATCCATGACCAGGGTGAAGGTAGGGTAACACCTGCTGGAGGCCCGAACCCACGCCTGTTGAAAAAGTCGGGGATGAGTTGTGGATAGGAGTGAAAGGCTAATCAAGGCAGGAGATAGCTGGTTCTCCTCGAAAGCTATTGAGGTAGCGCCTCGTAATCAACTCCAGGGGGTAGAGCACTGTTTCGGTCTTGGGGAGACACAAGTTTCTACCAAACCGATGCAAACTCCGAATACCTGGAAGTTCTGTTACGGGAGACACACGGCGGGAGCTAACTTCCGTCGTGAAGAGGGAAAAAACCCAGACCGCCAGCTAAGGTCCCAAAATTGCCGCTCAGTGGTAAACGATGTGGGAAGGCTCAGACAGCTAGGATGTTGGCTTAGAAGCAGCCATCATTTAAAGAAAGCGTAATAGCTCACTAGTCGAGTCGGCCTGCGCGGAAAATATCACGGGGCTAAGCGGCATACCGAAGCTGCGGATGCGTACACCTTCGGGTGTATGCGTGGTAGAGGAGCGTTCTGTACGCCTGCGAAGGTGCACCGGAAGGTGTGCTGGAGGTATCAGAAGCGCGAATGCTGACATGAGTAACGATAATGCGGGTGAAAAACCCGCACGCCGTAAGTCCAAGGGTTCCTGCGCAACGTTATTCGGCGCAGGGTGAGTCGGTCCCTAAGGCGAGGCCGAGAGGCGTAGTCGATGGGAAGCCGGTTAATATTCCGGTACCTGTCCATATTGCGATGGGGGGACGGAGAAGGTTAGGTCGGCCGGGTGTTGGATGTCCCGGTGAAGGCGTCAAGGCAGATCTTCCAGGCAAATCCGGAAGGTCAATGCCAAGGCGCTGGACGCAAGCTCCTTCGGGAGCCCAAGTGACTGAGATCCCGCTTCCAGGAAAAGCCCCTAAGCTTCAGGTATGGCAGACCGTACCCGAAACCGACACAGGTGGACGAGGAGAGTATCCTCAGGCGTTTGAGACAACTCGGGTGAAGGAACTCGGCAAATTGGTGCCGTAACTTCGGGAGAAGGCACGCCCACGCAAGTGGGCCGCAGTGAAAAGGGGGTTGCGACTGTTTATCAAAAACACAGCACTCTGCAAACACGAAAGTGGACGTATAGGGTGTGACGCCTGCCCGGTGCCGGAAGGTTAAGTGATGGGGTCAGCCGTAAGGCAAAGCTCTTGATCGAAGCCCCGGTAAACGGCGGCCGTAACTATAACGGTCCTAAGGTAGCGAAATTCCTTGTCGGGTAAGTTCCGACCTGCACGAATGGCGTAACGACAGCCCCACTGTCTCCACCCGAGGCTCAGTGAAATTGAAATCGCTGTGAAGATGCGGTGTTCCCGTGGCAAGACGGAAAGACCCCGTGAACCTTTACTACAGCTTTACATTGGACTCTGAACTTTTCTGTGTAGGATAGGTGGGAGCCTGTGAAGTCCTGGCGCTAGCTGGGATGGAGGCGTCCTTGAAATACCACCCTGGAAATTTCGGAGTTCTAACCTCGATCGGTGATCCCGGTCAGGGACAATGTATGGTGGGTAGTTTGACTGGGGCGGTCTCCTCCTAAAGAGTAACGGAGGAGTACGAAGGTACCCTCAGCGCGGTCGGAAATCGCGCAATGAGTGCATTGGCATAAGGGTGCTTGACTGTGAGACAGACAAGTCGAACAGGTACGAAAGTAGGTCAAAGTGATCCGGTGGTTCTGTATGGAAGGGCCATCGCTCAACGGATAAAAGGTACTCCGGGGATAACAGGCTGATCGCTTCCAAGAGTCCACATCGACGAAGCGGTTTGGCACCTCGATGTCGGCTCATCGCATCCTGGGGCTGTAGCAGGTCCCAAGGGTATGGCTGTTCGCCATTTAAAGCGGTACGCGAGCTGGGTTCAGAACGTCGTGAGACAGTTCGGTCCCTATCTGCCATGGGCGTTTGAGATTTGAGAGGAGCTGTCCTTAGTACGAGAGGACCGGGATGGACGCACCTCTGGTGTTCCGGTTGTCACGCCAGTGGCATTGCCGGGTAGCTATGTGCGGACGGGATAACCGCTGAAAGCATCTAAGCGGGAAGCCCACCTCAAGATGAGATCTCACTGGAGCTTGAGCTCCCTGAAGGGTCGTCGAAGACTACGACGTTGATAGGTCGGGTGTGTAAGCGCAGTAATGCGTTGAGCTAACCGATACTAATTGCCCGTGAGGCTTGACCATATAACGCTCAAGCATTTTCGGAAGCGCACCGCTTCCGATGCATACGAGACGAACGCTCAAGAGCAGCTGTTCAACTACTCCCGATTGTTAGGAACGTACAGGTTTAGCTATGCCTGGCGGCCTTAGCGAGCGTGAACCACCCGATCCCATCCCGAACTCGGAAGTGAAACCGCTCAGCGCCGATGGTAGTGTGGGGTTTCCCCATGTGAGAGTAGGTCACCGCCAGGCTCTTTATCCAGAAACCCCCGGGGTCGTACGACGCCGGGGGTTTCGCTTTTCGGCCCCCCGCTGGCCGGGCCGGCGGTCTGAAGACAGCCCGCGTTCAGTCACGGCCCGCTAGCATCCGGCAAGGAAGGCGGGGCAGGACATGGAACGACACATGCGCAGACGATGGCTCGCGGGCAGCCTGGGGCTGCTGGCCCTTGCGCTGTGGTGGGGGGCTCCCTGGCTGCTACCGGAACTGACGCTGACCCAGCAGCCCCGTGAGTATGCCGATGCCGCCGCGGCAGAACCGCCCCCGGTCTCGCACGTATCCCTGCCGGTGGAACTGCCGCTGGCCGAGCTGGACCGACGGCTGGCGCAGGAGATTGACGCCAGCCTGGCCCGCAAGCGGGAGGACAGCGACTTCAGGGCCTGGCGCTCGGGCCCGCTGCGCCTGCAGGCGCGCAGCCGTGTCGTGAGCCTGACGCTGCCGTTGTCCTTCAGCAGCCACGACGGGCCCAACACCAAGGGCAGCCTCGTGGTGACCACGCGCATCACGGCCGACATCTCAGCTGACTGGGAGCCGCGCGTCAGTGTGAAATCCAGCTTCGACTGGACCCGCAAGCCCAAGATCAAGCTGTTGCTGTTTCGCGTCCGCGTGAGCGGGCTGGTCGGACGCGCACTGCGCAAGAAGCTGGCCGAGATGGATACGGATCTCAAGGCGCGGATCGAGACGGCCCTCAGGCTCGAACCGCGCGCAGAGGCCTGGTGGCAAGGGCTCTATGAACCGATGCAGCTGTCCGACGACCCGCCGGCCTGGCTGGTCGTGCACCCGCAGGCGCTGTACTTCGAGCCGCTGAGCGGCGATGGCGAGAACCTGCGCCTGATGCTGGGCGTTCGTGCGCGCCTGGCCACTAGGGTGGCGGCGCAGCCGCCGGCGCACCCCCCCGAGCGCCTGCCGCCCCTGCAGCGGGCGACCCGCGAGGACGAAGGTTTCGCCCTGTACCTGCCGGTGCTGGCGGACTATCGCGGGCTGGAGGCCGAATTGCGCGAGGAACTGGCCGGCCGGCGCATCGTGCTCGATCGAGGCGCGATCACGCCCACCGATTTCCGCCTGTACACCTCCGGCCGCAGGCTGGTAATCGGCGTGGATTTCAACGGTGATGCACCGGGCTTCTGGTTCGACACCCGCGGCACGGTGTATTTCACCGGTGAGCCGCGTTTCGACCCGCAGACGCGGATGCTGAGCATCGAGCAGTTCGGCTTCACTCGCCGCCTCAACAACCCGCTGCTCAGCATCGCCACCTGGGTATTGCAGGATTCGCTACGCACCCAGATGCAGCGGCGCCTGACCTGGGACTTGGGCGAGCGTCTGCGAGAGGGGGCGCTCAGGCTGTCGGAGCAGCTCAACCAGCCGCTCGGCAAGGAATTGCGACTGAGCGGCGCCGTGGAGCATCTGAACCTGACCGGCATCGAGTGCCGGGCCGAGGGCATCCATATCGGTCTGGAAGCGCGCGGGCAACTGAAAGTGACGCTGGCCGATTCCGCGACGCTAGGGCAGGCGCAACGCGCCGACCAGCAGGCACAGCCAGCCGGCGATCAGGCACAGGCCGCCGAGCGGCGTGACCGGACCCAGCCACTTCCAGCCCAGTAGCGCAAGACCGTACAGGCTGCCGCTGAACAGCAGGATACCCAACGCGAACAGGCCAGCGGCCGACTGCCACCAAGGCGCAGCCTGCGGCTGGGTCTGCAGCAGCAGCGCGGCGCCCAACAGCGCGAGCGCGTGGTAGAACTGGTATTCCACGCCGGTGCCGATGGCCCCGAGCAGGCCCGCCTCCAGGCGGCCTTTCAGACCATGCGCGGCGTAGGCGCCCAGGACAACCGCCGAACCGCCGGCCAGCGCCGCCATCACCAGAAAAAGTTTGAACATGTGCCACCTCCCGGCCGGAGTGTATCCATGCGCGTGCCGGCTCCGCTATCATGGCCACAGTCAGAGACCCGGGCGCCCGCCGGCCGTGACGTACCGCCCGATCCGCTTTCCGGAGTCACCATGAACCGTCGCCCAACCCTGCTGGCCATTCTGCTGCTGACCCTGGCCGTTACCGCCTGCGGCCCGCGCGTCAGCCAGGAGAATTATGAAAAAATCGAGAACGACATGAGCACGGAGGAGGTCAACCGCATCCTCGGCAAGCCCACCGAGGTGTCGTCCTTCGGCATCGGCGGCCTGTCCGCGACGACCGCGAAGTGGGTGGGCAAGACCCACACGATCACTGTGACCTTCGCCAACGAGAAGGTCAAGATGAAGACGCTCACCGAGAATTCGCCGCCGGAAGGAAACTGAGCACGGCGAAGCGGTTAGAATAACCGCCTACGCGGCGGCCTGCGGCCGCCCGCTAACCTGGGAGTTGCTCTGCCATGGCCAGTTACAAGGCGCCGGTCGCCGAGATAAATTTCGTCCTGAACGATGTGCTGAACGTCGAGCAGCTCAGCCGGTTGCCCGCATTCACCGACGCCAGCCCGGACGTGATCCGCGGGGTGATCGACGAGGCGGCCAAGTTCATCGAGCGCGAACTGGCGCCGCTCAGCCGCAAGGGCGACGAAGTCGGCTGTCGTTATGACAGGGGTGAGGTGATCCTCCCGCCGGGCTATGCCGAGGCCTACCGCAAATATGTCGAGGGCGGCTGGGTGGGCCTGGCGAATCCGACCGAGTACGGCGGCCAGGGACTGCCCTACACATTGTCGAAGGTCGTCGGCGAGATGGTGTGCTCGGCGAATGTCGCCTTCGAGCTGTACGTGGGCCTGACCCAGGACTGCTTCGAGGCGATCCTGGCCAGTGGCAGCGAAGCGCAGAAGCAGACCTACTGCCACAAGCTCGCCACCGGCGCGTGGACCGGAACGATGTGCATGACCGAGCCGCAGGCCGGTTCCGATGTCGGCGCGGTCAAGACCCGCGCCCTCCCGCAGGCTGATGGCAGCTATGCGATCGAGGGCCAGAAGATCTTCATCACCTCCGGCGAGCACGGCCTGGCCGAGAACATCATCCATTTCGTGCTGGCGCGCCTGCCGGATTCGCCGCCGGGCGTGAAAGGGCTGTCGACCTTCGTGGTGCCCAAATTCCTGGTCAACCCGGACGGTTCGCTGGGCCAGCGCAACAGGGTCCGCTGCGTGTCGATCGAGCACAAGATGGGCATGCACGCTTCCTGTACCTGCACCATGGCCTTCGAGGGCGCCACAGGCTGGCTGGTCGGCGCGCCCAACCAGGGCATCCAGAACATGTTCGTGATGATGAACCTGGCGCGCATCATGGTCGGCTACCAGGGTCTGGGCCTGTGCGAGCTGGCCACGCAGAACGCGATCCGCTATGCGCAGGAGCGCAAGCAGGGCAAGGCCTTCAACGGCGGCGAGCAGATCATCGAGCATCCGGATGTGCGTCGCATGCTGCTGCACATGAAGGCGGTGACTGAAGGCGCCCGCGTGCTGGCCTACGAGACTGCCATGCACATGGATCGCGCGCACCATGAGGCCGACGCCGCCGCGCGCGAGGCGGCCCAGGACTGGGTCGAACTCAACACGCCGCTGGTCAAGGCCTACTGCACGGACTCGGCGGTCGAGCTGGCCTCGCTGGCGGTGCAGGTCTACGGCGGCCATGGCTACATCCGCGAGCACGGCATCGAGCAGATCCTGCGCGACAGCAAGATCCTGTGCCTGTACGAGGGCACCAACGGCATCCAGGCCATGGACCTGGTGCGCCGCAAGCTGATGCTGCACGGCGGCCGCCTGCCGCAGCGCTTCTTTGCCGCCGTCCGTGCCGACCTGGCCGGCGGTCCGGACTGGATGACTGCGCCGCTGGCGCAGGCGCTGGAGCAGCTGGAAGCCTGCACGCGCAGGCTGCAGCAATCCTTCAAGACCCAGCCCAACGACGCCGCCTTCGGCTGCGCCGACTACCTGCGCGCGTTTTCGCTTACCTACCTGGGCTGGAACTGGCTGCGCATGCTGCGCGCCGCGGAACGATCGGCCGATGTCCGCCTGCGCGCCGGCAAGACGGCCACCGCACGCTATTTCGTCGAGCGCATGCTGCCGCTGGTCGGCACGCTGTGCGCGATGCAGTCCAGGGGCACGGAGCCTTATATGGCCCTTCAGGCCGCGCATTTCTGAGTGCGCGCGGGCGCGGGCGCGAGACCCGATGCCGAGGCGTGAACGTCTGCCAGGGCCCCGCTGGGCGCTGATCTGGATCAGTCTCGCGCCGGTGCTGGCGGTGCTGGTCAGCGTCGCCTTCAATGTCGCCTACGGCACGGTGTATATCGAGCCCCTGCTCACGCCGCACCAGAACGCGGCGCTGCGTCAGGCCATCCTGCACTTCAATGCACTGGCCTTTCCGCCGGTCGCGCTGATCTGGGGCTGGCTGGTGTTCTCGCTGGCGCCGGCACTGCGTGCGGACGCAGCCGCCGCGCAGGACGTGCTGCGGCGCGCCCGTGCGCGCGCCATCAACCTGCCGTGGCATTTCAGCGCGCTGATCGTGCTGGCCAATCTCGCCTGTCTGCCGGTTTTCCTGGCGGCGGTACGCGGCACCGCCGAGCCTTTGCACGACGATTTCCCCCTGCACTTGGCTGTGGCGGTGTTCATCGCCGCGATGATCACCATCACGATCGCATTTTTTCTGGTCGAGTTGCTGGTGCAGGCGCTGGTGCTGCCGCGGCTGTTTCCGCGTGGTGCGGCGGCCATCGCGCCGGGCGCCATCAGCCTGTCGCTCGGCCTGCGCGGGCTGCTGCTGTCGCTGGCGGCCGGCGTGGGCCCGGTCGCGATGCTGCTGTTGCTGGGCTGGGTCGAGGACGACCAGCGGGGCAGTATCAATCACTTCCGCCTGGCGGTCGGTGCGCTCGGTGTGCTGTTCGGCCTGGTCAGTGCCTGGCTGCTGGGGCGTGTCGTGCTGCCCCCGGTTCGTGCGCTGCAGGCGGCGGCTCGCGCGGTATCCCGCGGTCGCCTGGATGCAGAGATCGGCCTGGTGCGGGCCGATGAATTCGGCACGCTGATCGAAGAGTTCAACCGCATGCTGCGCGAGCTGCGCGACAAGCAGCGGCTGCGGGAAACCTTCGGCCTGCACGTGGGCGAGCGCGCCGCGCAGCAGATCCTGGCACGCGATCCGGGTCTTGGCGGCCAGCTGCGCGAGGTGACGGTGCTGTTCTGCGATATCCGCGGCTTCACCGCGTTCAGTGCCGAGCGTGCGCCGGCGGATGTGGTCGGACAGCTGAACGCCTTTCTGGGCGTGGCGGTGGAGATCATCGAGCAGCGACATGGCGGCATGATCAACAAGTTTCTTGGCGACGGCTTCATGGCGCTGTTCGGCGCCACTGACGGACAGACCGGGCATGCTGCGGCGGCTGTGACGGCCGCGCGCGACCTGCTGGCCGCGCCGCTGGCGTTTCGCGTCGGCGTCGGCATCCACAGCGGGCCGGCCATCGTCGGCACTATCGGCTCGCCGCACCGACTCGAGTACACCGCCATCGGTGAGACGGTCAACCTGGCGGCGCGGCTGGAAGGACTGACCAAGGTTCTGGGATGCCCCCTGTTGTTCAGCGGTACCACGCGCGAGCGGTTACCCGCGGAGCTGCCGGAACGCGCGCTCGGCCGCCACGAACTGCGGGGCCAGCCGGCGCCGGTGGCGGTTTTCACGCTGGCTGCGGATTGAGCGTGTTCAGCGCTTGCGTGCGCCGTCGGCGCTCGCTGCGGCCAGCTGTGCACTGGTCAGCGCCAGCCGGTAGATCAGGTTCTCGGCGAAGACCTTGTAATAGCGCAGCTGGCAATCGCGCGAGACCAGCTGCATCTCGGTGGCATTGACCTTGAGTACCAGCACCGGCGTCTGCGCCACGACCGAGGCCGTACGCTTGGTGCTCATCAGGAACCCGATCTCGCCGAAGCAGTCGCCCTTGCCCAGTACCTGCAGCAGGCGCTTGCCCTTACGCACCTCCACCGAGCCCAGTGCGATGATGTAAAAGGTGTTGTCGAGCTCGCCCTCCTGGATGATGGTGGCACCCCGCGGGTAGCTCAGCATGCTGCTGACGTTGAGAATCTCGTCGATCTCGCTGTCGGCGAAGTCGTTGAAAAAGGCCAGCGCGCGCAGTGAATCGCGGTTCTCGCGCCGGGTCAGGCGCTCGCCGGTCAGTCGCAGGCTGTCGTAAACGCGGCTCAGGGCGGCGGCCAGCTCCTGTCCGCTGGCGAAGCGGCGGGCCGGATCCTTGTGCAGCAGGCGCTGGACGATCGTGCACAGTTCTGGGGGCAGATCGGGACGGCGCTCGGCGAGGGCGGGCACGGCACCCTGCTCGATGAGCTCGAACAGCTGGCCGATGTCCTCCGACCAGAACGGCGGCTCTCCGGCCAGCAGCTCGTACATCACCGCGCCCAGCGCGTACAGGTCGCTTTGCGGCAGCGGCGGCTCACGTCGCACCTGCTCCGGTGACATGTACAGGGGCGAGCCGACCAGGCTGCGGCGGCCGGATGCGGCGTGCTGCGTCAGTTCAGCCACGCTGAAGTCCATGATCTTCACCACCCCGTCGCGGCCGAGCATGATGTTGCTGGGCTTGATGTCCCGGTGCAGCACGCCCTTGCGGTGCGCGAAATCCAGTGCCTTGCTGCACTTGAAGACCGTGTCCACCACTTGGTCGGTCGGCAGACGTTTGCCGCCCTTGCGCGTGTACTCGCGCAGCGTCTCGCCGTCCACGTATTCCATCACGATATAACTCAGCTCGCCTTCGACGCCGGCATCGAACAGCGACACGATATGCGGGTGCTGCAGCATCCCGGCGGCGCGCGCCTCGACGAAGAAATGGCTGTGGTCGGGGCGCGTGGTGGATGCGCCGGCCGCAACGGCCTGCAGCGCGACCTTGATGGCCACGTCACGCTGCACGAAGGGATCGAAGCCCAGGTAGACCACACCGCAGCTGCCGCGCCCGAGTTCGCGCCGCACTTCGTACTTGCCGATGGCAGCCGGCATGCCCGCCACCGCCGTTGCCGGCGGCTCGACCGGCTGGGTGAGCGTACGTTCGATCGCAGGGGCGGGGTCTGGCGGCGGCTGCGCGTCTTCGCGCAGGGTGAGTTCGTGATTGGCGGGCGCCACGCCCATGCGCGCGATCAGTCGTAGGCCGGACGGCTGTGGCGGTTGTCGAGGCTGATGTCGCCAGGCCCGTGGGCAGCCAGGACCAGGAAGCCGCCGGCCATGGCCAGATTCTTCATGAACAGGATGGCCTGCATCTGCTCGGCGACGTTGCTGTGGAACAGCAAGGCCGAGGCGACGCAGAACGCCGCCAGGGCGAAGGCGGTCAGGCGCGTGAAGAAACCCAGGATGATGGCGATGCCGCCGCCCAGCTCGAGCAGGATGACCAGCGGCAGCAGCGCCCCGGGCACGCCCTGGCTGGCCATGTAGGCCTGGGTACCGGCATAGGCCTCGATCTTGCCATAGCCGGCCCACACGAATATGGCGGCCAGCAGTATGCGGCCCACGAGCATCAGCAGATTTTGCACGACAGTCTCCCCAGCAGTGGTGAATCAGGAGCCAAGCCTAGCGCCGATCAGGTCTTGTGTTCCAGCGTCGCCGAGGCCGACACCAAGCCCTGGCCGATGGCGGTGACGCCGTTACCGGCATCATGCACTTCCGCCTCCACGAATACGACATGAGTGCGCTTCTCGACCGCCCAGGCATACAGCGCGACCTGCGGGCCCAGCGTCGGCTTCATCAGTTTGATCGAGAGGTCGATCGTGCCGGTGGGCCGCTGCGGGAACTGCTGGCCGCCGGCCAGGCCGAGGCCGAGATCGAACATGGCAGCGATCACCGCGCCGTTCACAGCAGGTGTGCCGAGCCCGCCGCGGTGCCAGGGCTGGATCTGGTCGAGGCGCACCGCGATGAACTGCGGGTCCGACAGGTCCACGCGCAGGCCGAAATGCTGTGCCGCGGGCGAGGCATTGAAAGCGGCCTGCCATTGGCTGCGTTCGGCCAGGCTGCGCGGCAGGGCCAGGGCGCGACGGCGCAGTCGGATCAGCGGGTCTTGATCGGTCATGCAGCAGACCTGTGAGTTGCTCAGGGCCTCATACCATACCGGGATTCGGCAGTCCCGGCACCGGCCGGTGCCGGCACTGACCCGGGCACGGCATCCGCGTAGAATGCGCGCGGGTTTGCCGGAATTGCCAGCCTTGGAGAGCATTCAGTACCGCATCACCCCCAGTCGGCCGCAGGCGCACGTGTTCACGGTGAGCTGCCGCGTCGCGCATCCGGATCCGGCCGGGCAGGTGTTCACGCTGCCGGCCTGGACCCCGGGCAGCTATCTGATCCGCGACTTTGCACGCCAGGTGTTGCGTTTCGAGGCACGCAGTCCGGACGGTACCGTCGCCGTGCGCAAGCTCGACAAGTCGAGCTGGCGCTGTGCGCCCTGCGCCGGCCCGCTGACCGTGGAATACGATGTTTACGGCTGGGACGACTCCGTACGTGCTGCCTGGCTCGACGGTACGCGGGGCTTCTTCAACGGCAGCGCGGTGTTCGTGCAGCCGCGCGGCCACGAGCGCCTGGCGGTGGCGCTCGACCTCGAGCCGCCGCAGGGCGTGGACGCCGCACACTGGCGCGTCGCCACCACCCTCAGACCTGCCGGTGCCGAGCCCTGGGGCTTCGGCCGTTATGCCGCGGACGACTACGCCGATCTGATCGACCACCCGGTCGAACTGGGCGAGTTCGAGGTGGTCGAGTTCGCGGCGGGCGGGGTGCCGCACCAGCTGGTACTGTCCGGGCGCCATCGCGCCGACACGCAATGCCTGGCAGCGGACCTGGCCCGGATCTGCACACAGCAGATCGAGCTGTTCGGCGCGCCGCCACCGATGGCACGCTACCTGTTCCTGGTGCGGGTGGTGAAGAAGGGCTATGGCGGGCTCGAACATCGCGATTCGACGGCGTTGATCTGCGCGCGCGAAGACCTGCCGGTGCGGGGCGAAAACAAGATGACCCGCGGCTACCGCAGCTTCCTGGGGCTGTGCAGCCACGAGTATTTCCACCTGTGGAACGTCAAGCGCATCCAGCCGCAGGTCTTCGCGACTGCCGACCTGGCGCACGAGGTCTATACCGAGGACCTGTGGGCCTATGAGGGTGTCACCTCCTACTACGACGAGCTCACGCTCGTCCGCGCCGGGTTGATCGACCTCGCCGGCTACTGCGAGATGCTGGCCGAGGCCGCCACGCGCCTGTGGCGCACGCCGGGGCGACGCAGGCAATCGCTGGCTGAATCCAGCTTCGATGCCTGGACCAAGTTCTACCGCCCGGACGAGAACACGCCCAACGCCGTGCTGAGCTACTACAACAAGGGCGCGCTGGTGGCCTTGTGTCTGGATCTGAAACTGCGCCTGGACAGCGGCGGACGCTGCGATCTCGACCAGGTCATGCGCGCGCTGTGGCAGCGCTACGGCCAGCCCGGCGTGCCGGTACCGGAACGCGGGCTGGAGGCGATGGCACAGGAATGTTCAGGTCTCGACCTGCGCGATTTCTTTGCGTGCCTGGTACGCGGCACCGAGGACCCGCCGCTGGCGGAGCTGCTGTCGGCCTTCGGCATCGAAGCCCAGCTGTGCCAGGCGCCGGGCGGCGGTGCATACCTGGGCCTGCGGCTCGCGCCTGGCGGCACGCAGGTGCAGCATGTGCTCGACGGCACGCCGGCGCAGGCGGCCGGGCTGTCCGCCGGCGACGTGCTGGTGGCCTTCGACGGCCTGCGCGTCGAGGGCCAGGAACTCGACCGCCTGCTGGCGGCCAGCGTGCCGGGCGCGCGCGTGCGCGTGCATGCGTTCCGCCGCGACGAGCTGATGGATTTCGAGGTCGTTCTCGGCGAGCGCCCGGCCGACACCTGGCTGCTGCGCCCGTGCGCCGATCCCGACGCCGAGACGCTGGCACGGCGTCGCAGCTGGTTGCGGCAGTAGCGCCGACGCGGAACAATGCCGGCATGATCGAATTCCTGCTCAAGATCGCGGTTGCCTACCTGCTTGGCTCGGTGATGGGCGGGCTGGTGGTGGGCGCGCTGCGCGGCGTGGACATCCGCCAGCAGGGCAGCGGTAACGCCGGCGCCACCAATGCCCTGCGGACCCAGGGCCCGCTGTTCGGCCTCGGGGTGTTCGTGATCGATGTGGGCAAGGGCCTGCTGGCGGTGGGCTGGCTGCCGGGCTTCAACCTCGGGACGCTGGGTGCGAGCCTGGGTCCGATGCCTGCCGTCCTGGCCCTGGGGCTGCCTTACGCCTGCGCCCTGGCCGTGGTACTGGGGCATGTCTACCCGCTGTACTTCGGTTTTCGCGGCGGCAAGGGCGTGGCCACGCTGCTGGGCGTGCTGGCCTGGCTGCTGCCGCAGACACTGCCGTTCTTCGCCATCGCTTGGGTGCTGACGCTGATGCTGACCGGCTACGTGGGGCTGGCGTCGATCATCGGTTTCAGCGCCGCGACCGTGGCGGTCGCGGCCAAGACCGGGCTGGCCACGGTGCCGGCGGGTTTCATGTACCTGGTGCTGGCGCTGGTGCTTTACACCCATCGCGCCAATCTGCAGCGCCTGCGTGACGGCAGCGAGAGTCGCTTCGAGAAGGCCATGCTGCTGCGCCGCCTGCTGCGGCACACGCACGGGGCATGAGCGACGAGGCCCGGCTCACGGCCATCCGCTGCCTGAGCGACGGCCGCTGGCATTCCGGCGAAGCGCTCGCGCAGCTGCTGGGCGTCAGCCGCACGGCGGTCTGGAAGCGCCTGCAGGGCCTGCGCCAATGGGGGCTGGAACTGCAGGCGGTGCGCGGGCGCGGTTACCGGCTTGCGCAACCGCTGGAGCTGCTCGATGCCGACGCCATCCGGCGCGGGCTGTCCGCACAGGCGCAGCAGATCGCCATCGATATTTTCCCGGTGCTGGATTCCACCAACCGCTGGCTGCTGGCCCAGCCCGATGACGGCGCGGCGCGGCTCTGCCTGGCGGAGTACCAGTCGGCGGGACGCGGGCGGCGCGGACGCGGCTGGTGCTCGCCCTTCGGCGCCAACCTGTACCTGTCTCTGGCCTGGCGCTTTGGCGGGCTGCCGCCGCAGTTCGGTGCGCTGGGACTGGCGGTGGGCGTGGCCGTGGCCGAGACCTTACAGGCCCTCGGCGTACGCGACCTGGGCGTGAAGTGGCCGAACGACCTGCTATGGCGGGAGCGCAAGCTGGCCGGCATCCTGATCGAGCATCGTGGCGAGGGCGGCGGGCCGGCCCGAGTGGTGGTCGGGCTTGGGCTCAACGTGGCGATGAGCTCGATCCAGGCGCGGGCGCTCGACCAGCCCTGGGCTACGGTGGCGCAGGCCCTGGACGCCGCTGGCTGCGTGCCGCCCGGGCGCAATGCTCTGTGTGCGGCGGTGGCGGATGCGCTGGTGCGCGCATTGGCGGCGTTCGCCCAGCACGGGTTTGCCGACTTCGCCCGCCGTTGGGCAGCGTTCGATCTGGCGCGGGACCGTCCGGTGCGACTGGAGCAGGAAGGGCAGTCCATCACCGGTGTGGCGCGCGGCGTCGATGGCGAGGGTGCCCTGCTGCTGGAGACCGCCAGCGGCCTGCGCCGCTGCCTGTCCGGCGACCTCAGCCTGCGGTTCACGGGCAATCCCGGATGAAACTGCTGTTCGACATCGGCAACACCCGACTGAAGTGGGCCTGGTGGGATCAGACCTTGCAATCGGGTGGCGCACGGGTGCATGCCGGGCACTCGCCGCAGGCGGTGCTCGAGGCGCTGGAGCTGGAACGCAAGCCGGCCGAGCTGTGGGTGGCGAGCGTAGCCGCGCCCGCGTTACACGCCGCCATAGAAGGCTGGGCGCAAACCCGCTGGGGGCTGGTGCCGCACTGGGTCAGCAGCGGCGCCGCGGCTTGCGGCGTGCGCAATGCCTACGCGCAGCCGGCGCGGCTCGGGGTTGACCGCTGGCTGGCCATGATCGCTGCTTACCGCCGCGCCCGGGGCGCGGTATTCGTGGTCGATGCCGGCACCGCCCTGACCATCGATGTGGTGGGTGCGGGCGGGCAGCATTGCGGTGGCCTGATTGCCCCAGGCTTGGCCACCCAGCGACAAAGCCTGCGCCAAGTGACCCAAGTTCGCGCCGGCGACCCCGCGCAGGCCCCGGGCTGGTTGGGCATCGATACCGACACGGCCGTGTCTTGGGGTACTTTGCACGGAGTTTTGGGCTTGATCGATCGGGTTCTTGCTGGCATCAGACGCGAACATGCCGCGATCACGCCTTTTATAACCGGGGGTGATGCCGCCGCTCTGCAGCCTTTGCTGGCCGGCGAATGGTTGCTGGCGCCCGACCTGGTCCTCGAGGGCTTGGCTTGTGTGGCCAGCGAATCCAAGGGCAGCTGGGGGCCGCATGACAGCCGGGGCAGGCCCCCGTAGAATCGCGGCCCGCCGCACGGCCACGTGGCACAGAGTGGCGTTTTTGAACAGCCTGCTAAAGTGGCCGTTAGCTTTACCGGCGTAGCTCAGTTGGGTGAGCCGGCTCGCTTCGCGAGCACAGCTCGCGGAGACGGCGAACGCCCGGCCTGTGGCCGGGCCGGGTCGCGGCAGCCTGGGCTGCCGCACGGGTGTTGGGGCAGTGCGACGGCCGGCGTAGCTCAGTTGGTAGAGCAACCGCCTTGTAAGCGGTAGGTCGGGGGTTCGACTCCCTCCGCCGGCACCATCGCCCATCGCGCGCGCTACGTCGTCCCCCTGTTGCGATGCGTCCAGTGAATATCATCCATGTCGGCCCCTGCTGACTGGCACCTATTGAGCCTTGCATAAATGGTTGAATGGTTACAAGGGCAGTTCCGCCTGTTCCAGAAGGCGGTCGCCAGTGTGGGCCGACGCTGCATGGAGCGCAGCTTGCGGCGGGCGTAATGGCTGAGCTGGCTGAAATCGGCC
>DATLYR010000181.1 GCA_035574475.1 Nevskiales bacterium
GCACCACTTGCGCGGTCAGCGACTTCACCGTCTGGTGGATGCGCGTGCTGGCGGCGGCATTGCTGCCCTCCACGGCCAGGAAGGCCTTGGTCAGGGCCAGCTCGATCTTGCTGGCGTCGAAGGGTGTGACCTTGCCGTTGCGGCGGATGACCTTGAAGCCGCCCGGGGCCGTAGCGACCATCTCGGCGGTACTGGGTTCACTGGCCAAGCCGGCGCGCGGCAGGTTCTTGTTCTCGGAAATATCGGTGGCAATGGCGCCGGCGGCGGTTTGCATGGGTGGAGGTCTCCCCTTGTCGCAGGTGAAACAGGTTCGTTATGAACAGCTCTAAAACACTATATAGGGGGGTTTTCCCGGTCCGTCAAGCCTAGATATTGTGGTTCAGGTGCAAGACCTGTGCCCAGGCTGTGAACCGGGGGTGGCGAGGGCCGGGGACAGGCTGTGGGCAAGTGGTGGATGGGCTCTGCGCCGACCCTGCGCCCGACCGCTGTTCAGGCCGCAGCCGCGCCTGCCAGCAGCAGAATGGGCAGGCAGGCGCCGCGTCCGGCGGTTGCGGGCTGTGGAGAACTGTCGCAGCGCTCCTCAGTCGACGACCGTCACCGCCACCCGGTCCCAGGCGCCCGACTCGTCCAGCACCGTGATCTCGTAGGCGCCACGCGCCTCGAAGCGATGCACGAAGCCCTGGCGCGGCGCGGTCTGGGCCACCAACTCTCCGTTCACCAGCCAGTACAGCCGGCCGCGGCCGCCGACCGTGCTCAGGGTCAGCGCCGGCGGCGGTGCGGCCGCCGACACGCGGCGGCTGCCGGCACGCCGTACGACGCTGTGCGGCGGCAGGCCGGCGATGTGCAGCGTGTCCGGAACACCGGCGGTGACGCGGCCGCAGGCCGGATCGGGCGGCGGCAGACTGCTTCTGCGCCGCAGCTCGCGCGGCAGCCAGGGCTCGACCACCGCGGGCCAGCGCGCCAGCGTACGCGCCACGCGTTGCGGTACCGCGCAGTCCGCATCCACGCGGCGGCCGTTCTTCGGGTTGATCCAGTAACGCACCAGCCCGCCGGCCCAGCTCCGCTCGGCGCGATCCGGCAGCGTCGGCGGCAGCACGCCGTTCAGGACATAGGCCGTGCGGCGCAGGTGGCAATGCTCGGGGTGCCGGGGATCGGGCGCGAGGCCGAGCGGCCAGCAGATCTCGACCTCGCTGACCGAAGCCGGCCGTGGCGCACGGCGCACGGCGGGGTCGGCCGCCACCTGCGGCAGACCGTCCACGATCTCCAGCAGCAGCGGCAGCGCGGTGACCGCGCCGTAGTGGCCGGGCATCGGTGTGCCGTCCGGCCGGCCGAGCCATACGCCGACCGTGTAGCGGTCGGTGACGCCGATCGCCCAGGCGTCGCGGAAGCCGTAGCTGGTGCCGGTCTTCCAGGCCACGCGCCGGCCGGCCCAGTTGACCGACTGGGTCGGCAGGTCCGGCCGCAGGTTCGATTCGAGCATGGCGCGCACGATCCAGGCCGCGCCCGGCGACAGCAGCCGCCGTTCGCGCAGCGGCGCTGCGGGCGTATAGCGCGGCAGGGCGGCCACGCCGTCGCGCGCCAGCGCGCTGTAGGCGCCGACCAACTCCTCCAGCGTAGTCGCGGCGCCGCCGAGAATCAGCGCCAGATTCGGCTTGCCTGCGTAGTGCAGGCGCAGGCCGGCATTGCGCAGGCGCGCAGCGAAGCGCGCTGGCGTCAACCGGTCGAGCAGATCCACCGCCGGCACGTTGAGCGAGCGCTGCAAGGCCTCCGTGGCGCTCACCGGCCCCAGAAAGCCGCCGCTGAAATTGCCCGGCCGGTAGCCGGCGAAGGATTGCGGCGCATCCACCAGCAGGCTCTCGGAATGGATCAGGCCGTCATCCAGCGCAAAGCCGTACAGAAAGGGCTTGAGCGTGGAGCCGGGCGAACGCTGCGCGCGCACCATGTCCACGTGGCCGAAACGGGCCTCGTCCTGGAAATCGGCCGAACCCAGATAGGCGCGCACGGCAAGATCGGCATTCTCGACCACCAGCACCGCGGCCGAACCGCCCTCGGGCAGCTGCGCCAGGCGCTCGGCAAGCCGAGCCTCGATCGCGCTCTGCAAGGCCGGGTGGATTGTCGTTCGCAACACGCCGGCGGCGAGCGCGGGTTCTTTGAGCCGCTGCGCCAGCAGCGGCGCCAGGAGCGGCTGCGGGCGGTACAGGCTCACCACCACTTCCTGCCGCGCCAGCGCCGCGGTTTTCGCGTCCCACACGCCGAAGTGCTGCAGGCGCGCGATCACCTTGTCGCGCGCCGCGCGTGCCCTGTCGGGATGCCGGTCGGGACGCAGGCGCGAGGGCGACTGCGGCAGCACGGCGAGCAGCGCGGCCTCGGCATGCGACAGCTCCTTCGCCGGCTTGCCGAGGTAGGCATAGCTCGCCGCCTGCACGCCCTCGAGCGGGCCGCCGAAGGGCGCAAGGTTCAGGTACAGCGTGAGGATCTCGTCCTTGGATAGATGCGCTTCGAGCTGCAGCGCGCGCAGCATCTGCCACAGCTTGCCGCCGACGCTGCGCGAATGGCGGTCGAGGATGCGCGCCACCTGCATGCTGATCGTCGAGCCGCCGGACACCACCTCGCCGTGTCGCAGCCATTGCCAGCCGGCGCGCGCCAGCGCGAAGGGGTTCACCCCCGGATGGCGGTAGAACCAGCGGTCTTCGTAAGTCAGCAGCGCCTCGAGGTAACGCGGCGACACCTCGGCCAGCGTCACCGGGTAACGCCACACACCCTGCTCGTCCGCGAAGGCGCGCAGCGGCGTGCCATCCGCGGCCGTGACCACGGCGCTGAAGGGGCGCTGGGTGAGGGGCAGCGGAAACAGGCGGTCGAATAACAGGGCGGTGAGAACGAGCAGCAGGGCGGTCGCCAGCACCCCCACCCCTACCCTCCCCCATCGAGGGGGAGGGGGTAAGGAGGAGGGGGACATCGCCAGCTACTCCCTGACCTCCAGCATCGCCGGCGCCTCGCCGATGCCGAAGATTTCCGGCCGGTACATGTCCTCGACGAAGGGCGGCGGCACGCGGAACGTGCCGGGCGTCACCACGCGCGCGAGGTAGTACAGCCGGCGCACGCCGCCATAGCCGTACAGGCTGAGGGCGGCGACATAGCGGTCGCCGCGATACTCCTGGTACTTGATCGGCCAGGCGTTCATGGCCTGCGCCGGGTCCACGCCCTCGATGAGCACGTTCTGCAGGGTCTCGCCGTCGCTGAGGTTGAGGTTCTCGACCTCCAGTCCCGCCGGCACCAGGTCGGTGACCAGCGCGTCCTCGATGCGCGCCGTGCCGCTGTCGAGCTCGAGGTACACCAGGACCATTTCCCCGGCCTTGAGCGGCCGGTTGCCGAGCGCCTTGCCGTCCATGCCGTAGTAGCCGCGCCGGATCTTGATAACGTCGTCGCGCGGCTTGGGCGGCTGGGTCGCATAGCCGGTCACGTCGGTCATGGCATAGAGCGGGAAATCCGCTTTGGGCGCAAGACGCACGCCGCCGCGCAGCGCGGCGAGGTCGAAGCCGCGCACCAGGCGGCGCTCGATCTTCAGGCTTTCGCGCGCGCCAGCCACGACCAGTTCCGCCTGCCAGGGTCGCGGCTGCGCGGCGTCCAGCGCCTCGCCGGCGAGGAACACGGCGAAGCGCTCCTGCGTGCTCAGCCAGCGGCGGCCGCGCTGCGCGTCGGCCAGGCGCAGCACCAGCGCGTCCGGCGACGGCGCCGCGCCGAGCGCATCGGCATGGCGCGTGAGCAGCGCCAGCATCAGCGCGTCGTCGCGCAGCGCGCTGCCGTAGTCGCCGAGGTATCTGTCCGCTGGATAGGTTTTCGCCAGGCCTTCCGCCACCGCGGCGCGGCCGGTGTCGCGGTCGCCCTGCAGCGCCAGCGCCAGGCCCAGCTGCACCAGCGGCAGGCCGCTTTCGCTGCGGCTGCGGTGGTTCTCGTACAGTGTGCGCAGAGTGCCGAGCGGCGCACGCTGGACGCGCGCCAGCACATAGGCGGCATAGGCCTTGGACGCGAAGCCCAGGTGCGCCGGCGACTGCGACCAGCGCCCTTCCGTGAGATCGCTGCCGGACTGCAGGCGCTGCAGCAACCGGTCGAGCGCGCGCTTGAGCATGTCTTCCGGCACGGCGTAACCCTGGTCGCGCGCCTGCAGCAGGAAGTCGGTCACATAGGGCGTGATCCAGGGATCCTCGGCATTGCCCGGCCATACCGCGAAGCCGCCGCTGGCGACCTGCAGCCCGGCCAGCTTGCCGAAGGCGTACTCGATGCGCTTCTTGCGCTCGTCGGTAGCCAGCGGCTCGAGGCCGAGACTCGCGGCCTTGGCCTCGTCCACGTAGATCAGCGGGAAGGCGCCGCTCACGGTCTGCTCGGCGCAGCCGTAGGGATAGCCGAGCAGGCCCTGCACCGCCTCGCGCAAATTGAGCGGGGCCTGGCTCGACACGGCCAGCGAGGCCTCCACCGTGGCCGGCATCAGGCCGGCGGCGAGCTCGGCACCCAGCGCGAGATTCGCGCCGGGCGCCAGGCGCTCCAGCTGCACGCGCCGCTCGCCCGGCCAGGCCGGGCGCACCGCCAGTTCCCAGCGCCGGTCGATCTTCACCGGCTCGCCGCCGCCGCGGCTCGTGACCTGCACGCGCAG
>DATLYR010000182.1 GCA_035574475.1 Nevskiales bacterium
AAGGGCTGCAGCCGCGGCAGCAGTGCATAGCCGTTTTCGTCCAGCACCGCCATACGCTGGCCGTTGACGATGACCGGCAGGCCGGCCAGTTCGGGCTCCTGCACCATCGCGAAGCTGCGCGTGATGCTGCGGCTGACGAAGGGCACGCGCTCGACTGCGCCCAGCGCACCGTTCATGCCCAGCCGCACGGCGCTGATGTCATTGGCCCGGCCGATCTCGCCCGTGAAGCTGGCGTAGTCGGTGCGCAGGCCGGCGGACAGCTCGAAGCGCTCGTTGCGGCGCGTCCCGGCCGGCGTGAGCGCAGTGACGTCGTCCGTCTGGCGATCCAGGCCCGCCACCACGCGCCAGCCGTAGCCGGGACCTTCCGGCAGGCTCTTCTGCAGCTGGGTGCGCAGATTGGCACTATCGCCCGTATCGCCCTCGCGCAGGCGCAGGGAGGCCGAACCGCGGATGCCGGCATCGAAGCTGCGGTTGAGCGACAGCAGCAGGGCCAGTGAATGCTCGTCGGCGCGGCGATCGGCCAGCGTGGCGTTGAAGCCCCAGCCTTGCCACACCGTACCGAGACTGGCGGAGATCACGGACAGATCGCTGCGGTCGTCGTAGAAGCTCTGTTCGACGTAGCCGAGGTTGACGTTCCATCTATTGGCCAGCCGCTTGCCGGCACTGGCGGCCAGCTGCAGGCGCGCCGGCGCCAGGCCCTCGGCCAGGCCGAGCTGGCGGAACTCGCGCTCGGTCCATTGCACGGAACCGGCGGCGTAGATGCCCTTCACCGAGGGCCGCTCCAGCGTCAGCGAGGCCAGCGCACCGGAACCCGCATCGGAGTCGCTGAAGGCCAGGACCGGGCTGAGGATGCCGAGCGGGTCCACCCTCAGGCTGGCGCCCAGGCCGGCCGCGCGCAGATCTTCACTCCACTCGACGCGCCCTTCCGCGGTCAGGCGGTCGGTATAGCCATAACGGTACTGCGCCACGGCCTGGGCATCGCCGTACTCGTCGCCACCGAGACCGATCGTCTCGCGCGCCACGCCCGCTTCCAGGGCAAAGCTCGACAGGCCGGCCCGCAGCTGGCGCTGGCTGGTGATGAAGGGCAGTACGATCTCGCTCTGGCGGCCGAGCAGATCGGTCACCACGATGCGCGCCTCGCCGACGTTGGCGAAGCTCGGCAGATCGGCAATCTCGAACGGGCCGCCCGGCACGCTGAGGGACTGCACCCGCGAATCGTTGACGAATACGTCCACCACCGAAGGCACGGCGGCCTCGCCGGTAAAGGCCAACTGCGGGCGCGTCACGAAACCGGGCCGCGTTTCGAAATTGGTGGCGTAGCGGATGCCGGCGAAGCGCGTCGGCCGGCCCCAGTAGCCGCTGCTGCCCAGCGCATCGCCCAGCGTGAGCGTGGTCATGCGGTCAGGAAAGTCCATGCGCCAGAAGGTTTCCAGCCGCGCAAAGTCGCGGCCTTCGTCCAGCGCGCCGGGCTGGCTGTCGGTCAGATCGCGGCCGACGAAGCTGCTCTGCAACGAACCCCGGGGGGTGTAGAACACCGCTTCGCCCAGCATGCCCAGCAGCCAGGGTTCGGCACTGGCATTCGGCGGATCGGTGCGGCTGGCGAGAAAATCGTAGTTGAGAAAACCGCCATAGCCGATCTGCGGCAGCACCAGCTCGGGTTCGCGGTAGGCCCGCAGCGCTGCACCTTCGAAGGCCTCCGGCGCCAGGGTCACATCCAGGGTAAGCGTCTCGATCTGGAACGCCGCGCGATAGCCCGGCGCCGTACCCAGACAGTAATAGAGCTGGCCCTGGTGCGGCTGCGTAGTCAGGCCAGAGGTGCGGATACCCCAGGCCCTGAGGTCATCGGCGGTAAAGCACCAGTCACCCTGCTCGCCCCGCAGCACCACGGTCTCGTCGCGCGGCACGCCATTGATGCGGACCGCAACGCTCACGCGGCCGGCCGGCGGCAGGGCATCGGCCACCTCGGACGGCGCCGCCCAGGCCAGCCACTCGCTGCCGCGCTCGCGTGCGCCGAGTGTGCCCAGTGCCGGGAGCGCCAGCGCGGCCGTGCCGAGCAGCCAACCGGCTATAACCCCATGCGGGCGGCGGGCGCGCGCAGCCACGCTTACGGGGCCTTGAGTTCGATCACGCGCACGGCGTGATCGAGGGTGTATTCCAGCTTCAGGGTTTCGCCCGTACGCAGGGGGCGCGACAGCAGCAGCGGGGTACGCGCCTGCTGCTGCGGCAGGGCGTAGAGCATTTTCTGTGACTCTGCCAGCAGCTGGCCGCCGGCATCCAGCAGGCGCAGGCGCGTGAGCTTGCTGTGCACCGTGCCGGCATTGCGCACGCTGACCGTTGCGGCGGCAGGCTGCGGCCCCGGCTGCAGTGTCCATTCCAGCCGCTTGTCCGGCCGGGCCGGTGGCACGAACACCGGCACGCTGATTTCCAGCAGTGAGCGCAGGGCCAGCGTCGATTCGGCCTGTCCCTCGCCGGGCAGCGGCAGCTCGCTCACCACCAGGCGATAGGCCTTCTCGACGGCAGGCACCGGGATTTCGGCGGGACGGCCGATGCGCACGATCTGTGCGCGGCCCGGCTCGAGCTTGAGAATCGGCGGGGTAACGAGCAGATCCTCGGCCGCCTGCAGGCGATCCTCGCCTTCGTGCTTGTCCCAGGCATACAGGCGGATGCGCAGGGCCAGCGGCTTGCGGCCGTTATTGGTGATCGTCACCGAGGTGGCCTTGGCGCGCGCCGGCAGCGTGACCTTGACCGGCGAGACATTGAACTGGCCGGCCTGCAGAGGCGCTGCCGCAAGCCAGGCAAGCAGTGCGACAACGATCGACCGCGTCAGCCAGCCGGTGCCAGCCTGTCCAGAAACGATGTGGGGTGGTCTTGCCATGAATCCGATTCCACCACCGGACTTGTCGTTATCGCGCCGCGATCGACAGGAGCGGGATGGTGCCTCAGGCGCTGTTCATAGTGCCCAGAACGCGCTCAGCCGGCAATGGCGGTGGTCAGAATGACCCTCGCCACGGCCAGCAGGAAGCGAAAGGGTTCGATGATGCGTCCGTGCACGGGAGGTTCAGAACGCAACCACCACACGCACCTGGTCGGTGTAGGTATCGGGCGGCACGCTCAGGGTGTCGGCCGCATTCACCTTGGCACAGACCGGCACGCTCTGTGCCGTACCGTCGCCGACGCCCGCAATCACATTGCCGCCGGTGTACGGTGTGGTTGGCGTGTAGCCGCCGAGCGTGGCGTTGTTGGTGCCGACCTCGGTGGTGCTCATGCAAGTGCCGCTCACGATGACGTATGGGATGAAGTCGGTCGAACCGCTGAATTCATTGGTCATGCGGCGCTTGCCGGCAGCGTCTTGCAGGCCGCCTTCGATCGCCACCTCGTAGTTCACGCCGGTGCCGCAGGTCACCAGGATATTGCCTGCCGCCTCGCCCGCCGCGCCCTGGGCCAGCTGGCCCATATCGAGCGTGTCCGGTGCATCGACGCTCGTGCAACCGGCCAGAATCTCGGCCTGGATGCTCATCAAGTCATCAATCTCGGCCGCCTGGCTCACACCCGCCCCCATCATTGCGGCGGCCGCAAGCGCACTCACCCCAAACTTCTTCAACATGTCTCTCACTCCTCCAGTTAAGTATCGTCAAATCCGAGCCCGCGTCCGGATCACGGGAATCTGCGCCCTTTTCGGGGCCATACCTAGACTTCGATCAACTTATCCTCCAATAATGCCGACAACCCATCTTCGGATACGGCGCCAATCGTTTAGGAATTCGCGCCAACCCCGTCCGGCTAGGGTGCCGTTCTTGTCGTGAAGTACCCCACCGTGCGCCCGATCTGCAGGCTGGTCTTGCGCAGCGTGTTCGGGGCGCTGGCGCTCAGGTGCCGTACGCAGATACTCTGCCCGGGGCTGATCACACCCTGTGCCGCCGTCCAGTTGTCCTGCGTGCAGCCCAGGCTGTACTCCGTACCAGACCCAGCCTTCACCGTGGTCTGCGCGTCATAGCCCAGCGGGGTAATGGCGTTCGACACAATCCAGCTGCTCTGCGGCACGTTGCTCTGGCTCTGGAAGCCAAAGGCATCCGGGTCCGTGTCCGTGCCACCGGCCGTGGTCGAGCGGAACTTGCCCTGCACCCCACCAATGGTCAGGACGGTCTCGGTTACGGTGCTGGCCGTGCTGGCGGAGGTGTGACGTACCTGCACCGTCTGGCCGTTGGTGATGGAACCAGAAGCACTGGTCCAGCTCCCGCCGTTGATGCGGTACTCGCCGTTGCTGACCGAGACCGGCGCCGCCGCGTCAATGCCCGTGATCGTCACCACGTTCGAGCTGACCGTGCTGTTCGGGCTCACGCCCGAGACGCTGGTGAAGCCGAACGCATCCGGAGTGGTGTCCGGACAGCCATTGTTGGCCGGCAGGCCGGGCACCGTCGGACACTGGTCGGCATCGTCGCTGATGCCGTCACCGTCGCTGTCACGCTGCGAGGTCGAACAGCCGTCGGCGTCCACGTCCTGTCCGGCCGGCGTGCCCGGACACAGGTCGGCGGCGTCCGCAACGCCGTCACCGTCCG
This sequence comes from Nevskiales bacterium, assembly GCA_035574475.1. Taxonomy (NCBI): domain Bacteria; kingdom Pseudomonadati; phylum Pseudomonadota; class Gammaproteobacteria; order Nevskiales; species Nevskiales bacterium. The sequence continues at coordinate 4,557 of DATLYR010000182.1, forward strand.
TATCGGCACCGCCGAAAGCGGCGGTCGCCCAGGGCCGGAAGGTACAGGTCTCGCAGATGCGCTTGTCGCGATCCGCCGAGTCCGGCTTGTCCTGGATGAAGGGGAAGGCGCTCGCATAGCTGCGCGGCGGCACGCCGGCGGCGGCGCTGACCGTGAACGGCGCGGACACATGCTGGTAGGGCCGCGCGCCGCCGGGGCAGGCATTGCCCAGCAGCTGCTCGACCGGATCATGCGCCGCGTCGGGCAGCAGGGCCTTGAGCAGCGACTTGACGCGGCCCTGGCCGTTGGCGGCCGGATCGGTCAGGCCGTCGTTGATGCAGCCGTCCACCACGAAGCGGTAGCGACCCAGCGGCGTGCTGCCGAGCCGCGCCGGGAAGGCGCGGTAGGCCTCGAAGTTCGCGGTCCACTCCCAGGCGAACTGCCCCGCGTAGACATTTAGCACGCCGGGCAGGCCCTGCGGCCAGTGCACGCGCGTCTGCACCTCGCCGCTCATGTCGGCGAAGCTCACCCAGGCGCCATCACCCGCCGCCGCGCACTTGGCCTGCAACAGCGGCTGCTGGTAGGCCAGGTAGTTGCGCTCGGCATCGCACTGGATCTCCACGCGCGCGACCGGGTTGTCCACCTGCGTGTTGCCGCCGCGCCAGCGGAAGGTGGCGGCGTTGAAGTAGCCGATGCTCTGCGGCTCGACCAGCTTTTGCGCCGGGCCGACATCCATCGGCAGCGCCGCCAGCCAGGCGTCATAGGCCGCGGCGGTGGCCTGCCCGAGCGCGGTGGACTGCGCCAGCTGGCGCGCCTCGTCGGCCTGCGCCAGCGCATCGTGCGGCTCGGGCAGCAGCTCCGGGCCGCCCTTCATGGCGCCGGCCATGCGCACCAGACGTGTCACCATGTAATCGGCCGTGTGCGCACCGTAGCTGGTCAGCGCCTTGCGGTAGCTGTCGCGGCTCATGTACTCGCGGTAGCTGACCGTGTAGCCCACGTAATCGCCCGTGTGACCCAGGCCGACCGGCAGTTTGTAACCGCGCTCGGGCGGCAGCTCCTCGTGCGTGAAATTGCCCCAGATCCGGCTGATGTCCACCGGCTCGCTGTTGGCGGCGAGCGCGTTCTCCGGCGCGTCCCAGCCGCGCGCATCGTTGTGCACCTGTGCGCGCATGCGGGCGATGAGGCCGGGATTGTTGCGGCCGGCCGCGGTGCCGGCCAGCGGTGTCGGGAACTCGGCCGGGTCGAAATACTGCTGCTGCCGCGCGCAGGCCTCGGCGTACTGCGGATCATTTTTGTAGTCGTCGATCAGGCAGGCCCAGTCGAAACCGTTGTAGATGTTGTCGGCCACGTCGTCGGCGCGGGTTTCCAGGTTCAGGATCAGGTCCACCTGGGCCTCGCAGGAACAGGAGGCCAGCAGCACCTCGCCGAGGCGGAAGGCCTGCAGGTAGATGCGCAGGTTCTCCTCCACGCCGGTGAAGGCCGAGGCGTCGTAGTGATCCGGCACCGGTACGCCCTCGGCCTTCATGGTGGCGTAGATCACCGCCGCCTGGCCGGTCAGCGCGTTCTGGCCGGGGAAACCGAAGCGGCCGCAGTCCGGCAGACCGACGATCGGCACGCCGACGTCGCCGTTCACGCTCTTGTCGGTCTTGCAGTTGGACACGCTCGGATACGGGTGCGACAGCGGGCCCGGTGCCCAGTAGTTGCGGTAGTCCACCGGGAAGTCCGTGGACAGCGGCACCTGCACCTCGGGCACATAGTTGTTGGGCGGAATTCCGGTGGCGACTGGGTCGGGCGGCAACTCGCCGCCGATCACCTTCCAGCCCTTGATCACGCCATCGGCCAGGTAGCGCACGTTGCGCTCGAACTGCACGTAGCCGGTGTGCTCGAACACACGCAGCACGCCCTCGCCCGGCGCGCAGTTGTTTACCGTCGGCGCGGCAGCATTCTCCGGCCAGTGGCCGCAGACGCTGCCGTCGTCGGCCAGCAGCTGGGTCTTGTTGCCGGAGTTCTCGGCGCTGCCGACGTCGCCCTGGCTGAACACGAGCGGTGCGCCGATCTCTCGATCCACGAAACGCTCCAAGGCGCCGAGGAAGTCCGCTGTGTGCAGATCGTAGCCATCCAGGCTCTCCGGGTGCTGACCCCAGTTGACCCACACCGCCAGCGGCTTGGGCCCATTGCCGGTCAGCTCATCGAAGCGCATCACCACCAGCCCCAGATCGCCGTATTCCTCCGGATAGCCGGCCGGGGTGCCGTCGTCGGCGGTGGCCAGGCGCACCACGTTGCCCTTGAAGATCTTGTGGCGCACAGTGGTCGCGCCCATGCGCGCCGGCTTGAGGTTGCGCTCGGCGATGCGGATGGCCTGCGCGATGCGCCGCGCCTGGTTCTCGAAGAAGCGCGGATCGAACACGTCCTCGAACACCCACACGCCCCAGGAAGGGGTAGCGGAGTAGGACGAGGAATGGTTGTGGCTGGCGCTGTGCAGGATCTGCTCGTAGCCGATGCTGGAGCCTTCCGCCTGCAGGATCTGACCGACGCGCCGGATCAGCGCGTCCTGCGCCAGGTAGTTGTCGGTCTTGAGCAGCGCCACGCGCTTGCCGTTGTTGCCCTCGACCACGATCGCGCGCGCGGTCAGGCGCGACTGCACGCCGTAGCTGCTGCGCTTGGTCTTGTGCGTGGCGAAGGGATCGATCTCGCCACCCGCCAGCCCGTCGAACAGGTTGGTGGTGTCGCAATACTGGCCCGCGCAATAGCCCACGTCCGGGGTCATGTCCACCACGCCGACGCCGGCGCGGATGTTGGAGTCGGGCGCGAAGCCCTGCAGGATACGGCCGGCGTCGCGCACCAGGTCGGTGAGCGTGCCGGCGCCATCGCCCTGCGGGTTGTCGGCGGCGTTGCGCAGCGCGCTGGCCACGCTGGCGTCATCGTCCTCGAACAGCACGCCACGAACGTTGTTGATCAGATTGATGGCGGCCTGCTGCAGCTCGCCCAGCAGCGTGGTCAGGCTGCCCGAGAACAGCGCAGCGACCGCATCCGTCACATCGGCAATGAACTCGAGCACCGTGCCCACCACACCGTCCTGGCCGCTGTCGTATTCGTCCGCGCCGGCGGCCGCCACCGGCGGCGCGCCGAGCTGATCGGCGGCGGTGAGCGCGTCGCAGGCCGGGTCGCGCCCGGCGATGCCGAAGCCGACGCCCATGGCGGCGTTCTGGATCGCGCAATTGACGTGGTCGCCGATGGTCGGCGAGGACATCAACACGAAGTGATCCGGACAGGAGCCCTCGTCGAACAGCCGGCCGGCCTCGTAACCGAGCGGCTGGGTCACGGGGTTCAGTCGCTCGCGGTTCTGGCGCTCGAAGTCGCCCGGCGGACAGAAGAAATAGGTCGCGCCCTGCGCCACGACCTGGTCGTAGGTCGCCGCGGGGCCCATGTAGCCGAGAAAATCGTTGGTGGCGCCGAGGAAGAAATGCATCTGCGGCGCGGCGCCGTCGGCGCCGGCCACGATCTTGCCGCTCATGCCCTCGCCCGTGACGCAGCCATCGCGCAGGCATTTCTGCGCGTTGGGGAATTCCTCGCCCGGCGCGGTGGCGAAGAACACATCGCCGATGCGGAAGGCGCCGGCGAAGGTGCCCAGCACGTTGCCGGTCAGCCAGGGCGGCGTGACGGCGCGGTCGATGCGCGCCTCGGTTTCGGACGGATAGCTGCCGTCCGCATTCGGTGCGCCGACGAAGGGCGCGTAGTTGGTATAGAAGATCGGATTGGTGTTCAGCTCGCGCAGGAAGATCTCCTGGCTGACGATGCCGCGCCCGGTAACAGGCGCAAACGGGCGGATGCCGTTGGCCGGCTGCGTGGCACTGCGCAGGGTGTCGAGGAAGAACTGCAGGCGGGCGCGGGCGGCACGCTCGCGGTTGAGGTTGCGGCCGTCGCCGCTGCCGCTGTTGTTGCCGCTCTCGAAGTCGGTGCGGCCGAGCGAGCCGACCGTGGCCAGGCCCACCGCGCCGGTATTCTCGTCGTCCAGCATCGCCGCCAGCCAGCCGGTCCAGTCGCCGGAGAACACGCCGCTGCCGGTGTCGTCGAGTACGGTGGCATGCGGCGAATAGTTGGCGAAGCTGGCGATGCGCTCGCCACTGCCGGGCTTGCGCGCCTCCAGCACACGGAACTCGTCATCCACCCATTTGTTCGGGTCGAAGCTGTACAGGGAGTCCACCGTGCAACGCGGCAGCGGTGCCTGCGGCCCACCCGGCGCGATGGGATAGCTGCTCGGGCAGATGACCGCGGCGCCGTCGATGGCGCCCACGTACAGCTCGGCCGGCTGCAGGCGCGCGATGGCCTGCTTGACCGCCAACACCATGTCCTCCTGCAGCTTCTGCAGGTATTCCGGAGGCACGCCTCCCCAGATACCGATGGTGTCAGGTGAACGGTGCGAATGGTCGGACTGGATGAAGACATGGTCGGAGGCAAGCCCGACCTCGCGCGCGATGCGCAGGCGCGTGTCGTACAGGCCGGGGCGCGCCACCACGCGCTTGGTCACCGGATCCACGTAAGGTTTGTAGGCGGCGAAGATGCCGATGGCACTGGTGGTGACGATGGCCAGGCGACGGCCTTCGGATTCGATCACCATGGCGCGCGTGTACAGGCGGTCGCGGCCACCGACGGCATTCTCGCGCGCCTCGCTCGCCTTCCAGCCGCAGAAGATACCGTAGCCGCCGGTGCAAAGCTCGTAGGGCGGCGTGCTGTCCACCTTGGCCGCGCCGACGCGGAAGGCGGCATCCTGTGCGCCGGCGGTACCGGCAAACAGCACCAGCAGCAAGCCCATCCAACGGTAATGACGGCGATGATTCGGCATGATTTTTCGTCCTGCGGCCACGACCACCACATGTGGGAATGTGTGCCCAACTGCGGGGTTAGGCAATCCCGGCCACTATCTTGTAAGACTCGGATTACGCTATCTTCGGAGACAACGCCAAAGATTTTGGAAATCGCGCCAGCCCATGCCGCCCAATTCGAGCCAACCGCCCGACGCCAATGCCCTGCTCGCCGCCTTTTACGCACGCGGTCTGATCGACTACCTGCAGGGGCGCGGGATCGACGCCGCCACGCTGGTGGCGGAGGTACCGATCGCGCGGCCCGAGGCGATGGCCATCAGCCCGGAGATTTCGCTGACCGAATGGGTGCGGCTGCTGGAGCGCGCGGCACAGGCCCTGGGCGAGCCGGACCTGCCGGCCAAGGCCGGCGAGAGCCTGCAGGTGCGGCATCTGGGTGTCCTCGGCCATGTGCTGATGAACTGCAGAGACCTGCACGACGCCTACCGCCAGCTGGCACGTTACATCCGCCTGCTCGGCCAGATCGGCCAGCCGGTGCTGACGGTGAAGGACGCGGAAGCGCATCTGCTCTGGCAGTGGCCCTACCCCAGCCCGCCGCCGCAGTCGGTGGCGCTGTTCATGCTCGCCGCGCGGGCGCGCTTCATGCGCTGGCTCACCGACCGGCATGACCTGCGCATGGATGCGCACTTCCACGGCCCGGCGCCCGGTCCGCTGGAGGGCTTCGTGCGCGTGTTCGGCGGCCGCGTGCAGTTCGGACAGCCGGAAAGCAAGCTCATCTTCCCGGCCGATTACCTGAAACTGCCGGTGGTCACGGCGGATGAGGAATTCCGCCGCCAGGCCGAGCAACGCGCTCAGGAACAGCTGCAGAAACTGACCAAGGAACCCGAGCTGGTGCGCCAGATCAAGAGCGTGTTGATCCTGCACATGGCCAGCGGGCGGGTGCACCTGGAGGAAACCGCCCGCAGCCTGCACCTGTCGGCGCGCACCCTGCAGCGCCGGCTGGCGGAGATCGACGCGCACTATCAGCAGATCCTGGACGAAGTGCGCGCCGAAAGCGCGCGCCAGCTTCTGCGCGACCCCAGCATTCCACTCACCCAGATCGCCTTCCTGCTCGGCTACAGCGACCAGAGCACCTTCAACACCGCCTACCGGCGCTGGTTCGGCACCTCGCCGGGCCAGACACGGCGCCAAAGCCACGCCCAAGCGTCCTGAGTCGCGGCCGATACTGCGACTCCATATTCCGCACGCCTCAGGGTGCCTCTGTCCGGGTGGTGAAGTAACCCACCGTCTTGCCGATCTGCAGGCTGGTCTTGCGCAGGGTGTTCGGGCTGCCGGCCGCGCTGTGCCGCACGCAGATCGTGGTTCCGGGGCTGATCGTGCCCTGCGCGGCGGTCCAGTTGTCCTGCGTGCAGCCGAGGCTGTACTCGGTGCCGGTGCCGGCCCTGATTCGCGTCGGTATGGTGTAGCCGAGGGGTTCGATTGCCTGTGACACCGCCCAAGAGCCGGCGGCCACGCCGGTACGCACACCAAAGCTGAAAGGATCGGGATCCGCATCCGGCAGGCGCCGTTCGGCCGGCGCGGCGGAGGCGTCGCCGTCGAACAGGATATCCGCCTGGGACAAGGGCATCGGCAGCTCGGCGCAACCGGCCAGCTCGGTGCGAACCTCCAGCGTGCTGCCGTCCGTCTTGCGCACGCGCAGCGTCTTCTGCGGCAGCCCCAGGCCGTTGTCGCGGTTGACCAGGCAGACGCTGCTCGGCGTCGTACCGGGCACGAGCGCGGTGGCTACCGGCCCGACCAGCAGCGCGCGCGCCAGCGCCGGCTGGTTGGTCTGCACGCCGTCCGCGCCCAGGCTGCGCGCCAGCAGGATCTGCTCGCCCTCGCGCTCGCGCCCTGCATCATAGGAATGCGGCATCACCAGCCCGCAGCCGTCGTGGATCGCGGCAATCTTTTCGCGGCTGAACTTGGCCAGGTCGGAACCGAACACGCTGGCCTGGCGCGCAAGCCCGTAGAGCAGCGCCGGCGGCTCCTCGAACAGCAGGTTGTAGATGAAGCGGCCTTCCGGAATCAGCGCCTTGCCCAGCTGCGCGGCCGGCGGCGGCAGGTTGATGATGGAGCGCCGCAGCACCTCGGGATAGCGGTTGACGATGGCGGCGAAGCCGGCCAGATCCGCGGTCGGCTGCGAATCCAGCATGAACTTCATGTCGAACTCGATGCCGTGGCCAGTGGCCCGGGCCAGCTCCAGCACCTCTTCCAGCGAGGCCATCTGCGACGGGTCGTAAACGCTGCCCTTCCACGGCGGGTAGTCGGCCACGTTGAGCGCGCGGGCCTGGTCGTAAGTGAGATCCTCCAGCCGCCCTTCGCCGTTACTCTTGGCCGCCAGGTCCGAGTCATGGAAGGCCACGAAGCGACGGTCCGCCGTCTGGCGCACGTCCACCTCGATCAGCGCGACCTCGTAGGCCAGCGCGTAGCGATAGGCCCAGAGCGTGTTCTCCGGCGCCAGCGACAGCGCGCCGCGGTGCGAGGACACCAGCGGCACGGCGCGGCCCGTGTCGGCGTCACCGGCGCTGAGCCAGCGGTCCGGCCGCGGCAGCTTCACACAAGGCGACTCGGCGGCCGGGATATCAGGCACCGCCGCCTGCGCGAGACCGGCCAGGCCCAGCAGAAGGCAGAATCCCGCAAACCGTTTCATCAAATGCATCGCTTGATCCATGCCGTCTGTCGCGCGCAAGGCGCGCTCCTACAGAAAACCGCTGCTCTGGTAGGCGCGTGCCTGCACGCGACCCTCTTACGGCGCCGTCCGCGTGGTGAAGTAACCCACCGTGCGCCCGATCTGCAGGCTGGTCTTGCGCAGC
>DATLYR010000183.1 GCA_035574475.1 Nevskiales bacterium
TCATGAACCGTCGCGATTTCGCCTTACGCCTGGCCGCCCTGGCCAGCCTGCCGTGGCTGCCGGCCTGCAGCCGCGCCGCGCCGGCACCCGGGCTCGGCGAGCTCGGTCACCCGGCCGCGTATTGGCGCCCGCTGCTGCGTCCGGAGCAGTTCCACGTCCTGTTCGAGGCCGGCACCGAGCGCCCCGGCAGCAGTCCGCTCAACCACGAGAAGCGCGCCGGTACCTTTATCTGCGCCGCCTGCTTCCTGCCGCTGTTCAGTTCCAAGACCAAATACGACAGCGGCACCGGCTGGCCGAGCTTCTGGCAGCCGTTGCCGGACTGCATCGGCACGCGGCCCGACCACACACTGTGGGTCGAGCGCACCGAATACCACTGCCGGCGCTGCGGCGGGCACCAGGGCCATGTGTTCGAGGACGGCCCGCCGCCGACCGGTCTGCGCTACTGCAACAACGGCCTGGCGCTGGAGTTCGTGCCCGAAGGGCAGGCGTTGCCTGCGCTGCGCGGCTGAGCATGCGCGCGCTGCTGTGGCTGCTGGCCGTCATGCCGCTGCTTGCCGGCGCGGCGAGTCCGCGCGCGCTCGAGGCCGGGCCCGGCCAGGCCGCGGCGACCTTCGCCGGCGGCTGTTTCTGGTGCACGGAGGCCGACTTCGAGAAGCTGCCGGGCGTGATCGCCGCGCAATCCGGCTACAGCGGCGGGCACGTGGCCAACCCGAGCTACGAGCAGGTCTCCGGCGGGGGCACCGGCCACGTCGAGACGGTGCGCGTGATCTACGACCCGCAGAAGATCAGCTACGCGCAGCTGCTGGAGCACTTCTGGCGCACGATCGACCCGACCGATGCCGGCGGCCAGTTCTGCGACCGCGGTTCGCAGTACCGCAGCGCCATCTTCGCGCACGACACGGCGCAGCAGCGCATGGCCGAGGAGTCCCGCCGGCGCCTGCAGCAGTCCGGCCGGCTGCATAAGCCGGTGGTGACTGAGATCATCCCACTCACCGCGTTCTACCCAGCCGAGGACTACCACCAGGACTACTACAACAAGAACCCGCTGCGCTACCGTTACTACCGCAGCGGCTGCGGCCGCGACCGGACGCTGGAAAAAGTCTGGGGCAAGACGAAAAACTAGGGAACCTCTGTCAATTCTCTTCGTCATTCCGGCGAAAGCCGGAATCCAGCGACTCTCAAGGCTCTGGACCCCGACCTTCGCCGGGGTGACGTTTATCAGATCCGCCCTAGCCGAGCTTGCGCAGCTGGCCGGCGGTCAGCAGCCACAGCAGCCGTGCCTTGGACGTTTCCGGCCGATCCTCGAATTCGAGCAGGCAGGCGCCAGCCTTCTTGAGCCCGAACAAGGTCTGTGACCGCCCGGTCAGAGCCCAGGCCGCCCATTGGCCGAGGTCCGGTTCGTGGCCGACCAGCACCAGCGGTTCGACCGCCTCGCGTCGCGCGCGCTGGGCCACGAACTGCGCCAGGGTTTCTGGCGCCGTGCCCGGTTTCAGCGCGCGGGTTTCCGCGCGACGTGCGGACGGATAGGCCTCGGCCAGCAGGTCCGCGGTCTGGCGCGCGCGCGTGAGAGGGCTGTGCGCGATCAGCTGCACCGCGTCCACCAGTGTGCGCAAGCCCTCCACCGAGTCGCGCGTGCGGGCGATGCCCTGCGGCGTGAGCGGGCGCTCATGCTCGCGAATACCCGCGGCGGCCGCTTCATCCGGCTCCAGCGCGATGCCGTGACGGAACAGGATCAGCTGCATCGGCGCAACCTCGGGTGCTCGCAGCGCGCAGCTGGCGCGCCGCCTCGACCATATTGTGCAGCGCCGCCGTCACCTCCGGCCAGTTACGGGTTTTCAGGCCGCAGTCCGGATTGACCCACAGGCGCGCGTCCGGGATATGGCGCCGCGCCGCTTCCAGCAGCGCGCGCATCTCCGCGACCGTCGGAATACGCGGTGAGTGGATGTCATACACGCCGGGGCCGATCGCATTGGGGTAGGCGTAATCGCGGAAGGCCTCGAGCAGCTCCATCTGCGAGCGGGCGGTCTCGATAGTGATGACATCCGCGTCCAGCGCCGCGATGGCGGCGATGATGTCATTGAACTCGGAATAGCACATGTGGGTGTGGATCTGGGTTTCGTCGCGCACCCCGCCGGCGGTGAGGCGGAAGCACTCCACAGCCCAGTCGAGATAGTCCGGCCACTCGCTGCGGCGCAGCGGCAGGCCCTCGCGGAAGGCCGGTTCGTCGATCTGGATCACGCGGATGCCTGCCGCCTCCAGGTCACGCACCTCGTCGCGCAAGGCCAGGGCGATCTGGCGGCAGGTGTCGGCACGCGGCTGGTCGTCGCGCACGAAGGACCACTGCAGCATGGTGACCGGGCCGGTCAGCATGCCTTTCATCGGCCGCGCGGTGAGCGACTGCGCGTAGCGCGCCCAGGACACGGTCAGCGGTGCCGGCCGCGACACGTCGCCGTACAGGATCGGCGGTTTCACGCAACGTGAGCCGTAACTCTGCACCCAGCCGTGCTGCGTGAAGGCAAAGCCTTCCAGCCGTTCGCCGAAATACTCGACCATGTCGCCGCGCTCGGGCTCGCCGTGCACCAGCACGTCGAGGCCGAGTTCCTCCTGCCGCTGAACCGCCTGCGCGATCTCCTCGCGCATGCGGCGTTCGTACTCGTCGTCGCCGATGCGGCCCGCCTTCCACGCCGCGCGTGTCTGCCGGATTGCCGCGGTCTGCGGAAAGGATCCGATGGTGGTGGTGGGAAAGAGCGGCAGCGCCAGCGCAGCCTGCTGCCGGGCGGCGCGCACGGCATAAGGACTGCCGCGCTGCGTCAGCTCCGGGCCGATGGCGGCGACACGAGCCTTGACCGCCGGATTGTGGACGCGACGCGACAGGGCCCGCGCGCGGGCCGCCGCCGTGCTGGCTTCCAGCACGGTGCGGACCGACGCCCGACCCTCGGCGAGCGCACGCCGCAGGGTCACCACCTCGTCCAGCTTCTGTACCGCAAAGGCCAGACTGTTCCACAGCTCGCGTGGCAGCGCAGTCTCCTGGGCGAGGTCCACGGGCAGGTGCAGCAGCGAGCAGGAAGGCGCCAGCCACAGCCGCCCGCCGCGCTCGGCGTGCAGCGGCTCCAGTCGGGCCAGTTGCTGCTCCAGGTCGGCGCGCCAGACGTTGCGTCCGTCGATCACGCCGACCGACAGCACGCGGGCCTGCGGCCAGGCCGCGTGCACGGCCGGCAGCTGTTCGGGCGCACGCGCCAGATCCACATGCAGGCCCGCCACCGGCAGGGCCACGACCGTATCGAGCATCGACGTGATCGCACCGAAGTAGCTCGCCAGCAGCAGCCGTGGGCCGTCGGCTGCGAGCCTGTTATAGGCGGTGTGGAAGCCGGTCCGCCACTCGCTCGGCAGATCCAGCGCGAGGATGGGCTCGTCCATCTGTACCCAGTCCACGCTCTGCGCCTTGAGCCGCGCCAGCACCTGCGCGTACACCGGCAACAGGGCGGGCAGCAGGCGCAGCCGGTCGAAACCCTCGGCCCTGGCCTTGCCCAGCCATAGCCAGGACAGCGGACCGAGCAGCACGGGCTTGGCATTCAGGCCCAGCGCCTGCGCCTCGGCGACCTCGTCGAACAGCCGGGACGAGGACAGGGCGAAGCGCTGGCCGGGGCGCAGTTCCGGTACGAGGTAGTGATAGTTGGTATCGAACCACTTGGTCATTTCGCACGCCGGTGCATCCGCGCCGCTCGGCGCGCACCCGCGCGCCATGCGGAAATAGGTGTCCAGATCGACCGCGCCGCCGTCCCAGCCGAAGCGTTCCGGCACGGCGCCGAGCAGCACGCTGGTGTCGAGCACATGGTCGTAGTACGAGAAGTCGCCGACTGGAATCAGATCCAGGCCGGCCTGCTGCTGCAGCTGCCAGTGCTGCGCGCGCAGGTTTGCGCCGCAGCGCAGCAGTGCGCTGCGGTCCAGCCGGCCGCTCCAGTAGTCCTCGAGCGCGCGCTTGAGCTCGCGCTGCGCGCCGATGCGCGGAAAGCCGAGGTTGTGGGCGATTACGGACGTGACGCGGGTCTTGAACATGAGTCCTCCATGACGGGGTCGCGGGTGGCGCAGCATCCCATGGCGGCCGGGGGCTGTCAATCCGTTCATGCGGATTAACGGATTCATAAATCGCCCGGTCCGTACCCGGTCGCAAGTCGGCTAGACTGGAATGGCGCCACCCTTGCGCGCCCTGTGCACAACCCTGCCGGAGATTTCAGGATGAAGCCCCGCCGTCTGCTCATGCTGCTGCTGCCGCTGGCGCTGCTGGCTGGCGCCTACGGGATCTGGCATCTGCGCGGCCTCGGGCCGGGACCGGCAGAGGAGACCGCGGGCGAGGCCTTCGCGGTGGTGGATGTGTCCGAGCGCAGCCTGGACGGCCGCCCGGCGCTGGCGGTGCTGTTCAATGCAGAGCTGAAATCCAACCGCAGCTACGATCGCTACCTGAGCGTGCACAGCGGCGCAGACGCCGCGACGGTGGGCGGCGGCTGGGTGATGGCCGAGGACCGGCGCGCGCTGTACTTCACCGACATCGAGCCGGAAGTCGCCTACCAGGTGCGCATCCGCGGCGAGCTGCCGGATGCCGCCGGCCGCAGGCTGGGGGCCGACGCGGTCTTCGACCTCACCACCAGCCGCATCAGCCCCGCCTACGGCTTCGCCTCGCAGGGTGCGGTGCTGCCGCGGCGCGTGACGGAAGGGCTGCCGATCGTCACCGTCAACGTGGACGAGGTGGCGATCGAATTCCTGCGCGTGAAGGACGAGTCGCTGGCGCAGTTCCTCAACCATTACTACTGGCAGCCGCGCACGCACGCCGAGACGCTCGAGGACATGGCGCGCTATACCGAGAGCGCCTATTACGGCCGCTTCACGATCCGCGGGGAGCGCAATGCGCGCACCGTCACGCAGATCCCGGTGCAGGACCTCAAGGCGCTGCGCGAGCCGGGGCTGTACATCGCGGTCATGAGCCGCCCCGGGCATTTCGGTTACGAGTACGAAACCGCCTATTTCTTCGTCAGCGACATCGGTCTGCAGGCGCGCCGCTATGCGCAGCGGATCGAGGTCTATGCCGCCTCGCTGGCCGATGGCCAGCCGCTGGACGATGTCGAACTGGAGCTGCGCGACGCCAAGGGCAAGCGCCTGCTGGAGGCGGAAACCGACCGCCACGGCCACGCCGTGTTCGACACCGCGTTCAAGTCCGACCAGATCCTGGTCGCGCGCCAGGGCAAGGACCTGGCGCTGCTGGCCTTCAACCAGCCGGCGCTGGACCTGTCCGGCTTCAACGCCGCCGGCCCTTCCGCGCATCCGCTCGAGGTCTTCATCTACAGCCCGCGCGACCTGTACCGGCCGGGCGAGCCGGTGGACATCGGCCTGTTGCTGCGCGACCACGACGGCCGCGCGGTCAAAGAGCAGCCGCTGCTGGCGAAACTGGCGCGGCCGGACGGCAAGACCCTCCGCAGCCTGACGCTGGCGCCGCAGGCGCTCGGCTATTACCAGACGCAGTTCGAGATTCCGGCCGACGCGCCGGTGGGGCAGTGGCGCCTGCAGGTCTACACCGACCCGGCCAGCCGGCAGCCGGCCGGCGAGTATCCGTTCAAGGTCGAGGATTTCCTGCCGGAGCGCATGAAACTCGCGCTCGACTCGCCGCAGGCGGTGCTCAAGCCGGGCGAGGCCTGGCGCGTCAGTATCCAGGGCGACTATCTGTACGGCGCGCCAGCGGCCGGCAACCGCGTCACTGGCGTGCTCAACCTGCGCCCCGAGCCGCATCCGCTGCCGCAGCTCAAGGACTTCCATTTCGGCGACGTGACCGAGGCCGGCGAGCGTCGCCGCGAGGAACTGCCGGAACTCAAGCTCGACGCGCAGGGGCGCGCCGAAGTCCAGATCGCGCTCGGCGAGGAGGCGCTCAATTCGCCGCAGGCCGCGCGCCTGACCGTGAACCTGTTCGAGACCGGCGGCCGGCCGGTGGTGCGCAGCCTGGTGCGCTACGTCTGGCCGGCCGAGGCGCTGGTCGGCATCCGCCCGCTGTTTGCCGACGACACTGCACCGGGCGACGGCCGCGCCGAGTTCGAGATCGTCAGGGCGCGCGCCGACGGCCGTACGCTCGCGGGCCAGGGCCTGCTGGCGAAGCTGATCCGCGAGGAGCGCGAGTACTACTGGACCTACAGCGAGGAGAGCGGCTGGAGCGAGCAGTACAGCGAGCAGAACTTCAAGGCCTGGAGCGGCAGCCTGGCCATAGAGTCCGACCGGCCGGCCAAGCTGGCGGTGCCGGTCGAGCATGGCCGCTACCGGCTCGAGATCTACGACCCGCAGACGCAGCGCACCGCGCGCTACCGCTTCTACGCCGGCTGGGGGGCGCGCGAGGACCAGACCGGGCCCGACCGTGTGCTGCTCAAGCTCGACCGACCGCGCTACCGGCCGGGCGACACGCTCAAGCTCGAGATCCTGCCGCCACATGCCGGTAGCGCGCAGGTGCTGGTCGAAACCGCGGAGCAGACCCTGTGGCGCGACCGCGTCAACGTGCCGGCGGAAGGCCGCACGCTCAAAATTCCGGTGGGCAAGAACTGGGACCGGCACGACATCTACATCAACGTCATCGTGCTGCGGCCCGGCGACGCCGCGCAGCGCATCACGCCCAACCGCGCGGTCGGCCTGGTCCACCTGCCGCTGGCGCGCGACGAGCGCCAGCTCAAGCCGCAGCTGGCCGCCGCGGCGAAGATGCGCCCGCAGCAGCCGCTGGCGGTCGAGGTGAAGCTGCCCGAGCTGAAAGGCCAGGCCGCCTACGTCACCCTGGCCGCGGTGGACGTGGGCGTGCTCAACATCACGCGCTTCGAAACCCCGGACCCGTTCAAGTTCTTTTTCCAGCAGCGCCGCTTCGGCGTGGACCTGTACGACCTCTACGGCAAGGTGATCGAGACCCTGGACGGCCGGCGCGCGGGCCTGCGCTTCGGCGGCGACGAGGACGTCAGCGCCGACCGCAGCAAGCTGGGCAAGGCCGAGGTGCAGATCGTGTCGCTGTTCAGCGGGCCGGTGCAGGTCGGCGCCGACGGCAGCGCGCGGGTGGCGCTCGACATCCCGGACTTCAACGGCACACTGCGCCTGATGGCGCTGGCCTACAGCGCCGACCGCTTCGGCGCGGCCGAGACCGAGGTCGTGGTGGCGGCGCCGGTGGTGGCGGAAATCGCCACGCCGCGCTTCCTCGCGCCCGGCGACCGCACACAGCTGACGCTGGATCTGACCAATCTCAGCGGCGCGGCACAGGCACTGGATGTCAAACTCTCCAGCCAGGGGCCGCTGTCCGCCGCCGGCGCGCAGAGCCTCACGCTGGCGAAGGGCGAGCGTCGCACGCTGAAGCTGCCGCTGTCCGCGGACGAGAACTACGGCGTCGGCGAGCTGCGCGTGCAGGTCGCCAATCGCGGCAATGGCGAACCGGTGAAGATCGATCGACGCTGGGAACTG
>DATLYR010000184.1 GCA_035574475.1 Nevskiales bacterium
CGAGCGAAGCGAGGACCGTCCGCTGGAACGCCTGGTTGGGCGTCAACCACGGGCGACGACCTTTAGCGGGTTGCCTTCCGGCGCCATCTCCGCTATCGCTGTTTCAATCGGGCGATTGCCGTGGAAATAAAGCGGCAACCACCAACTAAAACCCCGTTGGCGCGCAACAAGAATATAGGGAAGCCCAAAGAAAGAGGTTCGTCGGGCGCCAGCTACGCGCGACCAAGGCAGCTTCCAAATGCGGTAAAGCACCAACCCATCTTCGCCAACGGCTACGACCGAAACCGCGTACCCGATGCCAGCGATTATGAGGCCCTCCGCAATTGCACCCGCGACTATCAATTTATGAGGCCACGCCAAGACCGCTAAGACCAGGAAGGGTGCCGCGACAAGCCACAGAACAGGCGACCGAATCGGCAAGCGGAATAGCTCTTGGCGAGTGCTGCTCATTTCGTTGACGCCCAACCCGAGTTAGGAAACTGAATAGCTCCAATAAAAAATAGGGTGTCGGCCACGACTCAGCCGAACGCCTTCCAGAGCCAGAATACGCCGAGCGCGAAACCAATCAACTCCAGCACCGCCGACACCCAGGCGACGAAGCCGGGGCTGCCGTCCACCACCAGACTGTAGGCGCGGCCGAACAGCAGGCCGCCGAGCACCGTCACCGGCAGCAGCAGCGCGGCGAATTCCAGCGACGGCAGGAAGCTGCCCGCCAGCATCACCGCGCCACAGGCGATCGTCACGCCGCCGGCGCCGGAGCGCAGGTAGTGCTTCGCGTCGGTGCTCTCGCCCTGCAGCTCGTAGGGCGTGGCCACGGCCTCGATGGGTTTGAGTAGCGCGCGCAGTCCAACCAGCAGGAACAGGATCCCCATCACGATCAGATAGCCGGTCATGCAAGGCCTCTTTGCTCAGGACGAACGCTTGTCCACCAGCGGATAGCGCTCCGGGTGGCGGATGGAATCAAGATGCAGGTCAATGTCCAGATCGGGCCAGTAGAGATGTTCGGGGCGCGGGCGCTCGACATGCGCCAGCGCTTCGATCGAGGCCTTGCGGAACCATGGGAAGCGCTCGAAGGGCAGGAACAACTCCTCACCGGCCAGCAGCAGCCAGAAGCCGTGGGCCGAGACGTTGGTGACTTCAACGTCCGAAGTGCTTCTGCCAAGCGCGCCGGATTTCATCTGCATGCTCCTCGACCAGCCTCCGCAGGCGGCGAAGCTCCGCCGGCTTCATGCCCTGATTCTGCGCCAGTTCAATCCGCGGGTCCAACCAGAACTTGGCTTCGCCCTTTGGGCCGATGACATGGACATGCACCCGCGGCTCTTCACGGGTAAAGAAGAAAAAAACGATATCCGCGTTCGCGGAATAGGGTGGGACTCACGCGCCGACCTCCCTGTCAGCATCTTCTGGATCGAATTAAGGCTTAATCGAACAGGATCACCTGCCGCACCGCCTCGCCCTTCGCCAGACGGTCGAAGGCGATGTTGACCTCATCGAGCTTCAGCCGGTGCGTCAGCAGCCGGTCCACCGGCAGGCGGCCGGCCTGGTAGAGGGCGATGAAGCGCGGCAGGTCGCGCGAGGGCACGGCCGAGCCCATGTAGGAGCCCTTCACCGTGCGCTCTTCCGCCACCAGACTCACCGCCGGCACCGAGAACATCTTCTGCGGGTGCGGCAGGCCGACCGTGACCGTGGTGCCGCCGCGGCGCGTGGCGGCATAGGCCTGCATCAGCACCTGCTCGCTGCCGACCGTTTCGATCGCGTAATGCACGCCGCCGCCGGTCATGGCGCGCACGGTGGCGGCGACCTCATCCCTGGCCGCCAGCAGCGTGTGCGTGGCGCCGAGCGCCTTGGCCATCTCCAGTTTCGACGGCAGCACGTCCACCGCCACGATCGGATGCGCGCCGGCCGCGACCGCGCCCAGCAGCGCGGCCAGGCCAACGCCGCCCAGGCCGAAAATCGCCACGCTCTCGCCGGGCGCAATTTTGGCGGTGTTCACCACCGCGCCGACACCGGTCATCACCGCGCAGCCGAACAGTGCGGCGATCTCCGGCGGCAGGCGCTTGTCCACCTTCACCGCCGAACGCGCCGACACCACGGTCTGCTCGGCGAAGGCCGACACGCCCAGGTGATGGTTGAGGTCCTGGCGCCCGGCATCATGCCAGCGGCGCGCGCCGCCCAGCAGCGTGCCGGCGACATTCGCCGCGGCGCCCGGTTCGCACAGCGCGGCGCGGCCGCTGGCGCAGGGCAGGCAGTGGCCACAGGTCGGCACGAAGGAAAACACCACGAGGTCGCCGACGGCGAAGCCCTCGGTGTTCGGCCCGAGTTCGACCACCTCGCCGGCGGCCTCGTGGCCCAGCACCATCGGCATCACGCGCGGGCGCGAGCCGTCGATGACGGACAGGTCAGAATGGCACAGGCCCGCCGCGCGCACCTTCACGCGCAGCTCGCCCGGGCCGGGCGGGTCGAGATCGAGGGTTTCGATCTTCAGCGGGCGCGACTGCGCATACGGCGCCGGCAGGCCCATCTCGTACAGCACGGCGCCCTGGACTTTCATGTCGGGGTCTCCTGGAGTTGCAGCTGCAGCCGCTCGAGCGCCTGCCGCAGCGCATCCGGAATCGGCTGAGGCCTGCGCGTGGCACGGTCCACGAACACGTGCACGAACCAGCCCTCGGCGGCGGGCTTGTCGTCGCCGTCACGGAACAGGCCGATCTCGTAGCGCACGCTGGAGCGGCCGAGATGCGCCACGCGCAGGCCGGCGTCCACGGTGTCCGGGAATTCAAGCGGGCCGTCGTAGCGGCAGTGCGACTCCACGCACAAGCCGATGGTCGGGCCGGCGTGGATGTCGAGCCCGCCTTCGCGAATCAGGTAGCTGTTGATGACGGTGTCGAAGTAGCTGTAATACTCGACGTTGTTGACGTGGCCGTAGATGTCGTTGTCCTTCCAGCGGGTGGTGATGGACTGGAAGTGTTTATAGCCCTGGCGCGCGCTCACGGGATGCCCCTCTGCGGTCACAGGGCCTTACTCTACCGCCAAATTCCCGGTCATTCCCGCGCAGGCGGGTATGACAAGACTCAGGCAAGCTGTTTGGCGTACTGCGCCTTCCAGCGCTCGACGTGCTGCCGGTTGTCGGTCTGCCAGGGATGGAAGCCCGGCTTGAAGTAGGCCAGCCAGGGCAGCGCAATGCGGCGCAGGAAGCCGGGCCGCACGAACACGAAGTGCAGGTAACTGCGCCAGCCCTTCCAGTCGCGGTGCAGGCCGTCGTGCTTGAGCAGGCGGTAGTGCGTGTAGATGGACTGCGCGAGGAAGCGCAGGCTGGACGACAGCATGATCGAGCAGCGCAGCAGCCAGGCCTTGAGCCCGGTGCCGACCACGGCGCGGTACACGTCGAAGGCCACTGCCTTGTGCTCGGTCTCCTCGATCGCGTGCCAGCGCCATAGCGCCGCCATCGCCGGCGGCGCGCCGTCCAGTACGTCATCGTCGCTCAGCAGCACCTCGGCCAGGATCGCGGTGAAGTGTTCCAGCGCGATGGTCGCGGCCAGCTGGCCGGCGCGCGGCAACAGCTTGCGGCCCAGCTCCAGCTGCTGGACCGCCTTGGCCTCCAGTTCCTTCGCCGGATAGCCGGCCGCTTCGAGCGCCTGGTTGTAGGCGCGGTGCTCGCGGCCGTGCATCGCCTCCTGGCCGATGAAGCCCTTCACCTCTTCCAGCAGCTTGGGATCGGTGATGCGCCCGCGGTCGCGGTAGTAACGCACGCTGTCGATGAAGAACTTCTCGCCCTCGGGGAAGAACAGCGACAGCGCGTTGAACAGCTGGCTCACATGCGGCCCGCGCGGGTGCCAGTCGCGCAGCTGCAGGCCGGCGATGGGAAAGTGGATGTCGCGTTGCTGCACCGGCAGGGGCGAATGCGAGGTCATCGTCTGCTCCGGATTTATGTTACATCAAATCGTGTAACATTCTTCTATGGCCTGTCAAGCCGGCCCCGGGTATTCTTAATAGAACATGGCCAAGACCGACGATGCGCTCACCATCGAGGAGCTGTCCTTCCGCTCCGGCGTGACCACGCGCAATATCCGCGCCTACCAGAGCCGCGGCCTGATCCCGCCACCCGAGACCCGGCCCGGCGAGCGGGTCGGGTATTACGGCTTGCAGCATGTGGCGCGCCTGCGCCTGATCAACCGCCTGCAGGAGCGCGGCTTCTCGCTCGCCGGCATCGCCGACCTGCTGCGCGCCTGGGAGGCCGGCCGCAGTCTCGACCAGGTGCTGGGCATGGAATCGGCGGTGGCGGAGAGCCACCGCGACGACTCGGTGGTGATTCCGGAGGCCGCGCTGCGCCAGATTGCCATGCCGGGCATCGACACCGACGAGCTGCTGCGGCGCCTGCGCGCGCTGGGGCTTTTGGTGCGCGAGGGCCAGCAGTACCGGCTGCGGCACCCGAGCATCCTGCAGCTGGGGCTGCAGGCCGCCGGCGCCGGCATCCCCCCTGAACAGCTGCTGGCGGAGTTCGCGCGCATCCAGAAGGACGCGCACCGCATCGCGCGCCGCTTCGTGAAGCTGTACAACGCCTTCGTGTGGCTGCCCTACAAGGCCGCCGGCATGCCGAGCGAGAAGCTGCCGGAGATCACGCAGCGCATGAAGCAGCTGCGACAGATGGCGGTGGACATCACGCAACCCCTGATGGCCGATGCGCTGGCCGACGAAATCGAGGCGATCGCCGACCAGAACCTGCCGACGCCGGAAACGCTGCAGCGTGAGGGCAAGGCCTGAGAAGAGCCTGACTCATTCCTGTCATTCCGGCGCAAGCCGGAATCCAGCGACTTTCAAGGCACTGGATACCGGCTTGCGCCGGAATGACGGGATGAATAGAGATTCTCAACGCGGGCACGCGCGAGCGCCGGCGCTTCCTGCCCGCTTTCGACGCAATCCACGAACTCCGCAACATAACCGGCCAGCACCTCCGGCTGCACAAGCAGCAGCGACCAGTGCCCGGCCTCGACATCGCGCCGCCACAGGCGCGCAGCCCAATGCGGCAACTCGTCAGCCAGCTGCGGCCGCACATGCTTGTCCTGCTGCGGCACGATGACCTGCACCGGCACGCGGGTCGGGCGCCGGCGCGGTCGGAACAGGCGTGGCAGCATGTTGGCGCGGTACAGCTTGATGGCGTGGTAGCCATCCTTGGCGCGCGTCGCGCTCGGCTCGCTCGCCAAACCCTCCAGCCGCATCAGCACCGCCGGCCAGCGGGGGGCAATGACGTGCCGCCACAACAACGGCATCAGCCAGGGCAGGTGAAACAGGTAGATGTACCAGGAATGCAGCAGCTGGCCGAACAGTTCGCGCAGGTGCCGTAGCGTGGGCCGCAGCAGCCGCCGGCGCATCCAGTAGCCGACGTGGTCGAGGCAGGGGCCGGAGATCGTGGTGTAGGACGCGATGCGGTCCTGGAAATCCGGGTCGGTCACCGCCTCCCAGCTCTGGATCGAGCCCCAGTCGTGCGCCACGAGATGGAATTTCCGGCCCGGGCAGGCAATATCGGCCACGGCCCTGAGATCCTCCGCCAGCCGCTCGATGCGGTAGTCGGCGGTACGCGACGGGGCATCCGAGTCCCCGGCGCCGCGCACGTCGTAACTGATGACGTAATAGCGCTCCGCCAGCTGCCGGGCGACGGGCGCCCAGACGCCATGGTTATCCGGGAAACCGTGCACCAGCACGATGGGCGTGCGCGAGGCCTCGCCGCGGCACTGCACGGCCAGCGCGACCTCGCCCGAGCGCACGCGCAGGGTCTGCATGCCGCTAGAAGCGGATTTCGCCGCGCTGGATGCGCGCGAAAATCTCCGGCGTGAGCGGCTCGTAGCCGCGCAGCCGGTCGAGCAGCACGTACAGCGGCTCGCCCACGCGGGCGGGATCGAAGCCCTCGTTCTTGAGCTCGACCTTGCGGTACTTGAAGGTACCGGTGGTGTCCTGGTGATCGCGCAGGCGCAGGAACAGCGGCACCGCATAGGCCGGTAGCCGGGCGCAGACATGCGCGGCCAGCGCCGCGGGATCGAATCCGGCCGGCGGCACGCGCAGGGTCAGCGCGGCCATGCCGGCGCGACCGTCGGCGTGCGGCAGCTGCACGCCGTAGACCACCGCTTGCTCGACCTGTGCGAAACCGGTCAGCACCGCTTCGACCTCGGTGGTGGCGACGTTCTCGCCCTTCCAGCGGAAGGTGTCGCCGACCCGGTCCACGAACTGGATGTGACGAAAGCCCTGGTCGCGTACCAGATCGCCGCTGTTGAACCAGCAGTCGCCCTTCTTGAATACGTTGCGCAGGAGCTTCTTCTCGCTGGCCTCGGCGTCGGTGTAGCCGTCGTAGGGCGTCTTGTCGGTGACCTCGCTGATCAGGAGGCCCACGCCGCCCTTGGGCACCTTGCGCAGGAAGCCCTTCGCGTCGCGCCGCGGGCACTCGTTCTCGGCGTCGTATTCCACCACCGCGTAGCTGAGCGGGCAGAAGCCGGCACTCTTGCGCGCACCGAAGGCGTTGATGAAGGCGATATTGCATTCGCTGGCGCCGTAGAACTCGTTGATGTTCTCGATGCCGAAGCGCGCCTGGAACGCCTCCCAGATCTCGGGCCGCAGACCGTTGCCGACGATCACGCGCACGCGATGCTGGCGGTCGCTCGGGCTGGGGGGCTGGTTGAGCAGGTAGCGGCACAACTCGCCGATGTAGCAGAACGCGGTGGCCTCGTAGTGCCGCACCTCGTCCCAGAAGCGGCTGGCGCTGAACTTGCGCGCCAGCGCGATGCAGCAGCCGCCCCCCATCGCGGCGCTCCAGGTCACCGTCAGCGCGTTGTTGTGGTACAGCGGCAGCGGCAGGTAGATGACGTCCTCGGGCTTGAGCCGCAGCGCCATCTGGCCCACGCCCGCCATGCTCCGCACCCAGCGGTAGTGGGTCATGATCGAGGCCTTGGGCAGGCCGGTGGTGCCCGAGGTGAAGATGTAGAAGCAGGGCTGCTTGAGCTGCACCTCGCGCGTGCTGTCCGGATTGCGCGCCGGCAGGCCGGCGGTGGCCTGCTCGAGGTCGGTGTAGCCGGCGGGGGTTGCGCCCTCGCCGCAGGAATAGTGACGCAGGCCTTCCGCGCCGGGCGCATAGGGCGTGGTGGCCAGCGCGTCGGCGCTTTCGGTGCCGGCGATGATCACCCTGGGCCGGATCAGGCGGATGCTGTGCGCCAGCACCTCGCCGCGCTGGTTATGGTTGAGCATGCCGGCAATCGCGCCGAGCTTGACCGTCGCCGCGACACAGGCCAGCACCTCCGGCCGGTTCTCGGACAGGATCGCGACCACGTCGCCGCTGCGCACACCGTCGCGGCGCAGGCGCTCGGCGATGCGGTTGGCCCAGGCATTGAACTCGGCGTAGGTCCAGACGCGGTCGCCGAACTTCAGCGCCGGCTGCTCCGGCGTACGCTGCGCGTGGTTCTCCAGCACCAGGCCGATGGACAGCTTGCGCTCCGGCTTGGCCAAGGCCAGGTTGAGCAGCCCCTTGTTGACGGTCAGGCTGTCGGGCAGGCTGCGCGCCACGCCGCGCAGCAGTTCGCGCAGGCTGACGCGGTCGGTCGCGGCTTCAGTCATGCGGACACCTGGAGCCTGAGCGGTAGCGGATCATCATCGGCTATGGGCTTATCACGCGGGTTTCGCGCAGTGTTGATGCCGTTCCGATGGCTGTCAATATCGGCCGCGCCGCCTGCGGGCGCCAAAACGAAAACGGGCGCGACGGGAAACCCGGCGCGCCCGCAACCCTTGCGGGTGTGAGTTACTTCTTCTTTTTCTTAGCGGCTTTCTTCTTGGCAGCCATGGTAGCTCCTCCTCATGTGGTGGAACGATGTGGCCGTCGCCGAGAAAATCCCTCCTCCTCTCAGCCGTGCCGACCCGATGATGTCACCAAATCGTCGCGGATGGAAGAGTCTGCCGCGGGTCTTGCATCGGGACGGGGGATGTCTTTCATGTTTCGCGGCGGCGGTACGACCCCGTGAGCGAGAAGTCAAGCGAACAAACCGGAGCACCGTTGGGCAGCTGCGCTGTGCGGATCATTTCTCCAGCACCGCCGCGGCGGCTGGTCGCGATGCGTGCCAGACCTCCATGCTGACGCGATCATGTGTCCATGACACATTCACGCGCAGTTGCATGCAGGGACGCTCCACCAGGTAGTAAAGCGGCAGGCCTGCCAGCGTGAACACGGTCACGCTGGCCAGTACCACCAGTAGACCCACCACCAGCGGCGCCTGCTGGAAGGCCTCGATCGTCGCGGGGCCAATCCGCTCCCAGATGACGGCCTGGACCGGATAATGCAGCAGGTAGATGCTGTAGGAACGCACGCCGTACCAGACCAACAGCCGCCTGCACAACAGGCCGCGCACCCGAGCCGGCAGTACGCCGGCATGCGTCATGCCAACGAGCGCTGTTGACGCGAGCACCATACCGATCGAGCCGAGGACATACTCGACGCTGCCGGGCCCGCGCCTGAGCACGATCACGGCCAGCATCAGCCCGATACCGACTAGGCCCGCGAGCCACAGCCAGCCCCGCTGCGACCGCAGATCTTCCGGACGGTAACAGGCCAGCCAGGCGCCGGCCGCGATACCGTCCATGCGCAGCAGTGTGGAGGTGTAGATCGAGAGGCTGAATCCGTCGAGCCAGAACAGCAGCAGCTTTCCGCCAGCCGCCAGGCCGACGATTGCCAGGCACAGCAGCTTCATCCGTTCGCGGCCGGCGGCCAGGACGACGAATGGCCAGGCCAGATAGAACTGCTCTTCCACCGCCATCGACCAGAGGTGGGCCAATGCATGCCAGTCCGGCCAGCCATACCAGGCAAACACCCAGTTCTGGATATAGGTCGCGAAGATCCAGATGCTGTCCCGCGTGGCGGAAGCCGCAAAGGCAGGACTGAGCAGCGGGAACAGCCCGAAGATGAGCAGCAGTGCCGCATAGTAGGCAGGAAATATCCGCAACGCCCGGCGCAGAAAGAAATTCAGGAAATAGCCGGGGCCCGGTGCGGCCGCGAGCAGGATGCGGGTGATCAGATAGCCGGACAGCACCAGGAAGATATCGAGCCCGGTCCAGGTCCAGTCGAACAGGCTGGGCGCCCGCACATGACCCAGGCCAAGGTGAAACACGCAATGGAAGAACAGCACCATCAGCAGCGCGAGGCCGCGGAGTGCGTCCAGTTCTGCGATCCGGTTGGCTGCCATCATGGCGATCCCTGCATCCGGTATGCGCTCCCGGATTCGCCCTGCCGCGATGGCTCGTCGGTGTGCTTGCCGTCGGGCCCACCCCAGACCCGGGTTCGGCGGGAGCCTCGTCCCGCAGACGGCTGTGTTATTTTTTGGGAATATAGTCCCAAATTATCTGGGAAGCAACCACCCCGCGAGCACAAAAAAAGGCGGCCCGAGGCCGCCTTTTACAATCGGTATCCGACTTCAGCGCCGGCGCGCGCGCCGCGGTCTGGCCTTGCCTTTCGCCGCGCCGCGCTTGGCCAGTGACATCAGGCGCTGCGTCAGTGCATCCAGCTGCTTGCGTGCGTTCCGCCGGCTGGCGTCCAGCTGGCGGACACGCGCGTCGAGCTCGGCGCGCGCGGTCCGGGTCATGGACACGCCCGCCTTGCCGAGCGCTTTCATCAGCGCACGATTGGCGTCGACGACTTCGCGCATCGCGCCCTCGGCGCGCTTCAGCGACTGGCGCACGCGTTGCCAGGCGGCGCGTACCGCCCGGGCCTGGTCGTTGCCCGCTTTCTTGTTGGCCATGTCTTCTCCTTTACGGTTGAGCCGTGACAGGTTCCAGACGCCCCCTTGGGCTGAACCCCAGCTTGAGCGCAGGCCCGGCGGCTTGCAAGTCAGCGGGCTGGAGGCGCGTCCCGCGCCAGTGTCTGCGCGCCCACCACGATCATGCGCACCATCTCGATGGTCTGTTCGGTGATCTCGCGGCGCCGCTCGCGCGGCTGGTCCATCGCGGTCGCGCCCATGGCGAACACCAATCGCGTGATCGCCTTGGCGACCAGTGCGGGCTGATAGGCCATCGGCCACTCGACCTGCGAGAGGCGGATCAGATCGTCGCGCAATTCGTCCTCGAAATAGCGGAGCTCGCGATCGACAGCCTGGCGGAAGGCATCGGAACCGACGCTGCCCTCGCGCAACAGAATGTGCAGCAGCTGTTCTTCGGCTTCCAGCTGCTCCATGAACGCCTCGACCGACGGCCGGATCACCTCGCCACCCGCTGAGACGCGCAGCCGGGCCTCGCGGATGATCTGGCGCAGCTGACCGCCGGCCAGGTCGATCAGCGCCACGGCGAGTTCGTCCATGTCCCGGAAGTGCCGGTAGAAGCTGTTGGGCGCGATACCCGCCTCACGCGCTACCTCGCGCAGGCTCAGGGTCGAGACGCTGCGATTCGGCCCCAGCAGCTTGAGCGCCGCGGCGATCACCTGTTCGCGTTCAATCCCGCCTTTGCGCAACATCGGTTTCATCCGTCATTCCCGGCAGTGGCCCAGTGGCCGTACCTGGTCATTATACACATGTATAGACAACTGTATATATGTGTGTATAATAGGCCCCACTGTTCCAAAGGGGGTTCTCGTCATCATGTCGACTGCAGCCAGTGCCAACCCTGCGCTTGTCGTAGACGACAGCGTACGGCCGACGGTCATTCCTTTCGTGCTCTTCCACCTCGCCGTGCTGGGCGTTTTCTGGAGCGGCTTCACCACCGGCGCGGTGATCACCTGCATCGCGCTCTATGTGGTGCGGGTATTCGGCATCACGGCCGGTTACCATCGCCTGCTCTCGCACCGCGCCTACAAGGCCGGTCGGGTCACCCAGTTCCTGATCGTGCTGTGCGGCGCCATGGCCATGCAGCGCGGACCGCTGTGGTGGGCGGCCAAGCACCGCGAGCACCATCGCGATTCCGACACCCCGGCCGACGCGCACTCGCCGCGCCACTACGGCTTCTGGGGCGCCCACGTGGGTTGGATCTTCCGCAAGCGCGCGGATGCCGACATGAGCCTGATCCAGGACTTCGCCAAGTATCCCGAACTGCGCTGGCTACAGAAACACGAGTATGCGCCTGGCATGTTGCTCGGCATCGCCTGCTTCCTGATCGGCGGTGCTCCGGGGCTGTTCGTCGGCTTCGTGCTGAGCACGATGCTGGTCTATCACGCCACCTTCATGATCAACTCGCTGGCGCACGTGTTCGGCAAGCAGCGCTACCTGACCGGCGACGACTCGCGCAACAACTGGCTGCTGGCGATCATCGCCATGGGCGAAGGCTGGCACAACAACCACCACTATTACCCGGCCTCGGCCCGCAATGGCTTCTTCTGGTACGAGTACGATGCGACCTGGTACGTGCTCAAGCTGCTGGAGCGTTTCGGCCTGGTGTGGGACCTCAAGACCCCGCCGAAGTCGGTGCTGGAAAACACCAAGCAGCCGTCCAGCACCATCATCGACAAGACCGCCGGCCACCTGGTGGCGGGCTTTTCCGTGGACAAGCTGGCACAACAGATCCGGCAGAGCTGGAACAACAGCCACCACTGGGAAGAGTTCAAGGCACGCGCCCGCCAGGCCTTGGCCGACGGCGAGGCCTATCTGAGGTCCATCGAGCTGCCGTCGCTGCCGTCGCTGGAGGAAATGAAACGCAGGGCGCGCCGTAAGTTCGCCAACACGCCTTCGCTCGATCTGGCGGTGGTGCGGGCCCGCGAACAGCTGGCCCAGCGCGTGTCGCAGCGCCTGCTCGAGGACGTGCGTCGGGAACTGCCGCTGGCGGCCTGAAGCTCGTACATCGGATCGTGCAAGGCCGGCGCAAGCCGGCCTTGTCGTTCTACAACCAGTACTCGATGATGCGCGCGCCGAATTCCTTCAGGCGTTCGCCGTAACCGCGCCGCGACCAGTCGGCCAGCGTCACCGGTGTGGCCAGCGCCAGGTCCCGTTCGAACAACGCCTCCATCTCGCGCGCGAAACTCTCGCCGAGAATCACGGCGTTGACTTCGTCGTTGTGCAGGAAACTGCGCCAGTCGAGATTGGCCGAGCCGACGTTCGACCATACCCCGTCGATGACCGCGGTCTTGGCATGCAGGGGCGCCGTGCGCCATTCGTAGATCTGCACCCCGGCAGCGAGCAGCTCCGAGTACTTGGAGCGGCCGGCATGGAACACCAGCCGGTAGTTGCCGGCATCCGCCAGGACCAGCTTCACGTCCACCCCGCGCCGCGCGGCCTCGGCCAATGCGCGGATCATGCCCGGGTCTGGCACGAAGTAGGCCATGGTGATAAAGACGCTTTTCTGCGCGTGATCGATGGCCGACAAGAGCTCCAGATAGATCAGGTTCCGGTCGTTGTCCGGGCTGGTGCCAATCACGCGCACCAGCTTGTCGCCCTGTGGCTGCGGCGGCGGCAGCTCGTCGCGGGCGGCGACGCCGGGGCAATGCTGGCGGCGCCAGGTGTCGGCAAACAGTTCGCGGAACTTTACGGCTGCCGGGCCGCGGATCTCGATGTGGGTGTCGCGCCAGCCGCCGTGCTCCGTCGGCGGCGGTTCGGCGGGCTTCTTCCAGAACACCAGCGAGCTGCGCGCATACGCGCTGCTGATGTTGATGCCGCCGGTGAAGGCGGTTGCACCGTCCACCACCAGCAGCTTGCGGTGGTCGCGCTGGTTGGGGTTGAAGATGCGCGCGCGCAGCGGATTGATCGGGTTGTATTCGCAAACGCCGACACCGCCGGCGCGCAGGTGGTCGAAAAAGGACCGCGGGGTGAAGGTCGAGCCCAGGCTGTCGTAGATCACGTGCACCCGCAGGCCGGCGGCACGCTTGGCCAGCAGCCGCTCGGCCAGCTGCCGGCCGAATTCGTCATCCTCGAAGATGTAGGTTTCCAGCAGGATCTCTTCGTGCGCCGCCTCGATCGCGCGGAACATCGCCGCGCGCGTGGCCGGCCCGTCCACCAGCAGCTGCACGTCGTTGCCCGTGACCAGCGGGATGTCGCTGATGGCCTGCATGAAGGCCAGGTGCCGCTGCAGCAGCGTGCCGTCGCCCTGTTCCGCCAGCCGGCGCAGGATCTCGGCGCGGCGCTGGGGTGCCAGTGGCCCGCGCACGCCCTCGACGCGCGGTGGATCGTCGCGCCACCATTTACGGTCGCGATGCAGGGCATCGTAGTCCGGTAGCGTGGCGCAGCCGGCCAGCATCACCAGAAGTACCGACAGCGCTCGCCACGATCTCACGGAAGGGTTCGACATGGCCATAGCTTAATGCCACGGCGCTGCGTCCTGGCCGAGATGGTCAGCGCGGCTGCAGGCGCAGCAGCCGCCCGGGATTCTGGTCGGTCAGCAGGTACAGGTATCCGTCCGGGCCCTGGCGCACGTCGCGGATGCGGCCCACCTGGTTCTTGAGCAGACGCTCCTCGCGCAGCACGCGCGTGCCGTCCAGCTCCAGCCGCACCAGCATCTGGTCGCGCAGCGCGCCGATGAACAGATTGCCACGCCAGGCCGGGAAGCGATCGCCGCCGTAGAAAGCCATGCCGGACGGTGCGATCGACGGGGTCCAGTGGTACAGCGGTGGCTCCATACCCGGCCTGTGCGTGCCCTCGCCGATGGGCAAGCCGGTGACGTATTCGCGGCCATGGGTCACGAGCGGCCAGCCGTAGTTGGCGCCGCGACGGATGAGATTGATCTCGTCGCCGCCCTGCGGACCGTGCTCATGCGTCCACAGCTGCCCGGTCTGCGGGTGCAGCGCCGCACCCTGGATATTGCGATGCCCGTAGCTGTAGATCTCGGGCCGCGCGCCCTTGCGTCCGACGAAGGGGTTGTCGGCCGGGATGCGGCCGTCGTCGTGCAGGCGCAGCACCGAGCCGGCGGGATCGCCGAGGTCCTGGGCGCGATCGCGGTCGCCGCGGTCCCCCAGCGTGACGAACAGATAGCCGGCGCGGTCGAACACGAGGCGCGAGCCGAAGTGCTGCCCGGCGCCGGTCTTCGGCTCCATCGCGAACAAGGTTTGCCAGTTCTTCAACCGCAGGCCTTCCAGCCGGCCGCGGCCGACGTGCGTGCCCATGCCGCCCTCACCCAGCGCGGCATAGGACAGGTAGACCCAGCGGGTCTCGGCAAACTTCGGGTGCAGCGCCACATCCAGCAGCCCACCCTGGCCGCGCGCCACGATCTCGGGCAGCCCAGCCACCGGCTGCGCCAGCAGTCGGCCGTTCTCGACCACGCGCAGACGTCCCGGCCGCTCGGTCACCAGCATACGGCCGTCCGGCAGGAAGGCCAGCCCCCAGGGGTGTTCCAGTCCATCGGCGACCGTGATCACATCGAAGGCCACGGGGGCTGTCGCGGCCGCCGGCGCGAACAGGATCAGGAACAGCACAGTCGCCAGCCGGCCGCGACACTGCATCGTCATGGAAGATAGGCGGCGCATGGTGACCCCAGGGTCGAAAAGACTTCTGACCGCAGGTCAGCGCTTTTGATCCCCGGGAAAACCTAGTGGCGGTAGCCCTTGACCCGGACCTTGAAGCTCATCGCCGGGCCCGGCGTGGGCGCAGTCTTGGTCTTGAGCACGTAGTTTGGCGACTCCAACTCGAGGTCCAGGCGGTAGAAGAGGCGCGCCATGGACAGCGCCATCTGCACCTCGGCCAGGCTCTTGCCCAGACAGGTGTGTGGCCCACGGCCGTAGGGCGAGTAGGCGCCCGGCTGCATGTGTTCGGCGCGGGGCTTCTGGTACCGGTCGATATCGAACTTCTCCGGGTTCGGGTAATACTCCTCCATGAAGTGCGGCACGCTGGTGCCGAGGTAGAGCATCTCGCCCTCGCGGATCTGGTGGCCCTCGAACACGAAGTCCTTGTTGGCGGTACGGATCTGCGCGGCCGCCACCGGGAACAGGCGCATCGCCTCCATGATGGCGCCGTTGGTGGCCGGCAGGCGCTGCATCAGCTGCTCCTCCACCACCGGGCCGTCCGCGAACAGCGCGTCCACTTCCTGCTGGATGCGCTTCAAGACCTCGGGGTGCTTGAGCACGCCGTAAACCATCGCCGCGGTGGTGTTGGCGACGGTGTCCAGGCCGGCGACGTAGGGGCCGGTGACGGTCACGATCAGGTCCGAGGCCGGCATCACGTCGGGCCGGTCGACGTGCGCCTGCATGATGTCGTCGATGAGGTTGCGGTCCTTCAGTTCCTTGCCGGCGCGCTTGGCGAACCAGTCGGCGATCATCTTGTGGCCGAGCTCGAACACCCGCGCCTTGGCCTTCTTGTACTTCGGGTTGAGCAGCAGCACCCTGGGGCGCTGGCGCGTCACCAGCACGTTGAGGATGTACAGGATCATCGTGCGGATGTCCTTGACGTACTCCAGCGGCGCGGCGCCGGTCAGGATGGTACCGAGCTGGTCCACCACCATGTATTGCATGGCTTCCACCACCGGCACCAGCGTGCCGGTCTTCCAGTCGCGCTCGATGGCGCGGTCGGTAATGGCGATCAGCTCGTTGTAGCGGCCCTTGATGGACTCCTTGGAATAGCCGTGGCGCATGATGTCGCGCAGTTCCTTGTGCGACTCGCCGTCCTCGCCGCCGAGCAGGCGGGTGGCGCCGTATTCCTTGGTCAGCCCCTCCCAGAATTCCTTCGAACGCAGGCATTCCTTGCCCTCGCGCGAACCCATGAAGTTGGCCGCCTCGATGCCCGCCAGCACCTTGTAACGCTTGCCGAGGATCACGATCTCGAACACCGGCCCGTACTTGCGGTAGCACTCGACGAAGAACTGCGCCGGCCCCTTGGCCATGCCGAAGATGTTGCCCAGGTAGGGCAGGCCGGGGACGCGCGGGGTTTCGCGCAGCGGCATGGATTCAGGGACGGAACTCACGGTATCTCCACGGACGGGGCCGGCCCGGCGGGCCGACTGGATGTTTCAGCGCCTGTTCTATCAGATCGGCCGCGGCCACCGACTCCCCCGTGTGGAGGAGACGCGCTTGCCGGCGAAGGGGCCGGGCGGTCGCATTTGACCGGGGTGCACCGGGTTTTTCGCGCGTCACGCCGGCGGCAGGTGCCGCTCCAGCATGGCGATCAGCCGACGCTTGGTCGGGATCACCCAGTTGGCCTTGAGCTGCGGCGAGAGCAGGCCGGCGTCCTCGAGCTCGTCGCACAGGTGCATCTGGTGCGCGAGGTCGAACAGGTCGAGCTGCTCGGTGAACAGACCGTCGTCACCGACCGTGATGAAGGATACGCCCGGGGTCTGGTAGTAGCTGCCGTCGGCGCGCCGACCGGGCCCGCGGTTCCACCAGTGCGTGATGATGCAGTTGCCCTGCGTGGCGTAGCGCTCGATGGGAAAGCTCCAGCCCTCCCAGCCGACCATCATGTCGCGGCCATAGTGGGTAGCGCGGATCTCGTCGCGGCTTTGCGCGAACACACGCATCGTGCCGCCGTACTCGCAGAGATACCGGCAGGCCGGCGCATAGAACTCATCGGCAATCCAGGCCCATTCGTTGCGGCGCGCGGCCTCGACGAAGGCCGCTTGCAGCGCGGCGGCACGGGCCTCGACCTGCTCTCGGGTCAGGGGCATTGCGGGATCTCCATGGCGTGAGGGACCGTTCGGGGCCTGCAGCCCTCCGCGCAGAGTCTAGTCCGGATGCGGCCCGCATGGCATGGTAGGCAGGGCTGTCGGGGGGAATATCATGGAACGCTACGCGCGCGGCCTGTTCGGCAACTCCGGCGGCGATCTGCTGTTCGCGGCGCTGTTTGCGGATTACCTGCGCCGGACACGCAGCTAGCCGGATAGCTCACGGGGACAGAAAAACTCGCCGCCGCCGGGGCGGCGGCAGATAACCAACAAGGCCCATCCCTGGGCCGGGGTTCCTAGGCCAGCTGCCGGTGCGCCAGGCGCGTCATCTCGAACATATTGACCGAGGACTTGCCCCGGAACAGTTCGCGCATGGCGGCGTCGGCCTTGATCATGCGCGGATTGCTGCGGCTCTGCAGCCGGTGGCGCTTGATGTAGGCCCAGAGCTTGCTGACCATCTGCGTGCGCGTGACGGGCCTGGAACCGATCACCGGCGCCAGCCGGGGACCGGGCTGCAGCGGCTTCCAGAAGCTCGACCGCGGGTTCCTTCTCCTCTTGCTCATGACAACCTCCTTTGCCGGTTGCGAGGAAACGTCAGCGTCCTGCTTGTTGGCCACTTCTCTCCTATTTCAGGTGCTTGTTCACCAGCTTGGTCATCTCGAACATGTTGACGACCGACTTGCCGCCGAACACGCCCTTGAGGGCCTCGTCGGCCTTGATCAGACGCTTGTTGATCTTGTCCTGCAGCTTGTTCTTCTTGATGTAGGCCCATATCCGCTTGGTCACTTCGGTACGCGGCATCGGCTTGCCGCCGATGATCGACGCCAGTGCGTCGCTCGGCGTCATCGGCTTCATGAAGGCCGCGCTGGGCTTGCGCTTCTTGCCCGCCGCCTTCTTCTTGGTCGCTTTCTTCTTGGCCATGGTCTTGTTACTCCTGTGAGGGGTATGTCGTCTGCCGGATCCGGCTCCAGATAAACAAAACGGGGGGCATCAGCCCCCCGTTCTTTCCACTCCCGCGACGGGCTCGTGCAACACCTCGGCCCGCGTCATCGCATCAATCCCAGTTCAGGGCTCCGCCCGTCTGGTACTCGGTGACGCGGGTCTCGAAGAAGTTTTTCTCCTTCTTGAGATCCATCACCTCGCTCATCCAGGGGAACGGGTTGCTCGCGCCGGGGAACAGCTCCTTGAGCCCGATCTGGCTGCAGCGGCGATTGCACACGAACTTCATGTACTCGTTGAACATGTTTGCGTTCAGTCCCAGCACGCCACGTGGCATGGTATCGTGGGCGTACCGGATCTCCAGGTCGGTGGCCTCGCGCAGCATTTCGGCGACCTCTTCCTGGAACTCGCGTGTCCACAGGTGCGGGTTCTCGATCTTGATCTGGTTGATCACGTCGATGCCGAAGTTCATGTGCATCGACTCGTCGCGCATGATGTACTGGATCTGTTCGGAGATGCCCGGCATCTTGTTGCGGCGGCCGAAGGACAGCAGCTGCACGAAGCCGACGTAGAAGAAGATGCCCTCGAACACCACGTAGAAGGCAATCAGGTCGCGCAGCAGGCGCTGGTCGGCCTCCGGCGTGCCGGTGTGGAAGTTCGGGTCGCACAGCTCCTGCGTGTAGCGCAGGCTCCAGGCCGCCTTGTCGTGGATGCTGGGGATCTCGCGGTACATGTTGAACACTTCCGCCTCGTCCAGACCCAGCGACTCCACGCAGTATTGGTAGGCGTGGGTGTGCAGCGCCTCCTCGAAGGCCTGGCGCAGCAGGTACTGGCGGCACTCGGGGTTGGTCAGGTGGCGGTACACCGCCAGCACCAGGTTGTTGGCCACCAGCGAGTCGGCCGAGGCGAAGAAGCCCAGCGAGCGCTTGATGATCAGCCGCTCGTCCTCGGTCAGGCCGTTCGGGTCCTGCCACAGGGCCAGGTCGGCCGTCATCTGGATTTCCTGCGGCATCCAGTGGTTGTTGCAGGCCTGCAGGTACTTCTTCCAGGCCCATTCGTACTTGAACGGCACCAGCTGGTTGAGGTCGGCCTTGCAGTTGATGATGGCCTTGTCGTCCACCTGGATGCGGCGCGCGCCCATGGTGAGCTGCTCGAGGCCCGTGGCACCGCCGGCGGCGGCGACCTCGCGCGCGGCACGCGCAGCGGCCGCCGCGCTCACGGCATTCGGGTCCGGGTGGCGGCCATCGCTGGCGTCAACCGTGGCCAGCCGCGTCTGCGGCCTGGCGATCTTGTTCATGTGCACCGTCGGCGGAGCGGCCGCTGCATCGGCGCGGCCCGCGGTGCTCGGTGTGTCATCCCATTCCAGCATGTTCCTGCTCCTTAAAACTTCTTGCCGGGCGGTCTCGCGGCGGCCCTCGCTCCCCCGGGAACTCAGGGCCCCCTCCCTTGCGGGAGAGAGCCACCGAGTCTCGGTGCGGATGCCGCGCTCTTAACGCGGCATCCGCAGCCGATTTGCCACTACTTCTTCTTGGCCTTCTTGGTGGCCTTCTTTGCCTTCTTCTTCGTCGCCATTGCTTAATCCCTCCTCAGGGTTATTGGAAAAACCGGATGCGGCCTGCCGCGTTACTGGCAGGCCTCGCAGTCCGGATCGGTGATGGAGCAGGCCTTGGGCGCCGGCTCCAGCGCCTCGCCGACCGCCACCTGCACGCCCTTGACGGCGTTCAGGCGGTTGTCGGCGATGGTGCTCTTTTCAGCATGCGTGGCACCCATGGTGCGCAGGTAATAGGTGGTTTTCAGTCCTGAAATCCACGCATGCTTGTAGAGTTCGTCGAGCTTGCGTCCGTTCGGCTGCGACATGTACAGGTTCAGGCTCTGTGCCTGGTCGATCCACTTCTGACGGCGTGCGGCGGCATCCACCAGCCACTTCGGCTCGATCTCGAAGGCGCACTTGTAGATACGCTTGAGGTCCTCGGGAATGCGGTCGATCGGCAGCACCGAGCCGTCGAAGTACTTGAGGTCGTGCACCATCACCTCGTCCCACAGGCCACGCGCCTTGAGGTCGGCGACCAGGTAGGGGTTGATCACCGTGAACTCGCCTGACAGGTTCGACTTGACGTACAGGTTCTGGTACGTGGGCTCGATCGACTGCGACACCCCGGTGATGTTGGCGATGGTCGCGGTCGGCGCGATGGCCATGGTGTTGCTGTTGCGCATGCCGACCTTCCTGATGCGCTTGCGCAACTTGTCCCAATCCAGGGTCTGCGTGCGGTCCATCTTCAGGTACTGGCTGCCGCGGTTCTCCTCGAGAATGCTGATCGAGTCGATCGGCAGGATGCCCTGGTCCCACAGAGAGCCCTTGAAGCTGGCGTAGGCGCCGCGCTCCTCGGCCAGGTCGGTCGAGGCCGAGATCGCATAGTAGCTGATGACCTCCATGCTGCGGTCGGCGAACTCGACCGCCTCGGCCGACTCATACGACAGGCGCAGCTTGTACAGCGCGTCCTGGAAGCCCATGATGCCCAGCCCCACCGGACGGTGGCGCAGGTTGGAGTTCCGCGCGGTGGCGACGCTGTAGTAGTTGTAGTCGATCACGTTGTCGAGCATGCGCATCGCCGTATTGATGGTCTTGCGCAGCTTCTCGGTGTCCAAGCCGTTCTCGTTGACGTGCTGGGCGAGGTTGATCGAGCCCAGGTTGCAGACCGCGATCTCCTTGCCGGCGCTGGTGTTGAGCGTGATCTCGGTGCACAGGTTCGAGCTGTGCACCACGCCCACGTGCTGCTGCGGGCTGCGCAGGTTGCACGGGTCCTTGAAGGTCATCCACGGGTGGCCGGTCTCGAACAGCATGCCGAGCATCTTGCGCCACAGCTGCACCGCCGGGATGCGCTTCGTGTTCTTGATCTCGCCGCGCGCGGCCT
Organism: Nevskiales bacterium; assembly: GCA_035574475.1. Taxonomy (NCBI): domain Bacteria; kingdom Pseudomonadati; phylum Pseudomonadota; class Gammaproteobacteria; order Nevskiales; species Nevskiales bacterium. Next base: position 20,370 of record DATLYR010000184.1, read on the forward strand.
TTTCCTCGTAGCGGACGTAGGCCTCCTCGAACAGTTTTCCGGTCAGGTCGTGCAACTCGGGCACGTCCTCGGGCGAGAACAGGGTCCAGGACCCGTCCTCCATGACGCGCTTCATGAACAGGTCCGGGATCCAGTTGGCGGTGTTCATGTCGTGCGTGCGCCGGCGCTCGTCGCCGGTGTTCTTGCGCAGGTCCACGAACTCCTCGATGTCGCGGTGCCAGGTTTCCAGGTAGGCGCACACCGCGCCCTTACGCTTGCCGCCCTGGTTGACCGCCACCGCGGTGTCGTTGGCGACCTTGAGGAACGGCACCACGCCGTTGGACTTGCCGTTGGTGCCCTTGATGTAGGCGCCCATGCCGCGCACCGGCGTCCAGTCGTTGCCGAGGCCGCCGGCGTACTTGGACAGCATGGCGTTGTCCTGGATCGCCTCGAAAATGCCGTGCAGATGATCCGGGACGGTGGTGAGGTAGCAGGACGACAGCTGCGGGCGCAGCGTGCCGCTGTTGAACAGCGTCGGCGTACTCGACATGAAATCGAAGCTCGACAGCAGATTGTAGAACTCGATGGCGCGACGCTCGCGCTCCACCTCGTTGATCGCCAGGCCCATCGCCACGCGCATGAAGAAAGCCTGCGGCAGCTCGAAGCGGGTCTTGTGCCAGTGGATGAAGTAGCGGTCGTACAGCGTCTGCAGGCCGAGATAGGTGAACTGCATGTCGCGCTCGGGCAGCAGGGCCTTGCCCAGCGTGTCGAGGTCGTACTGCAGCAGGGTCGGGTCCACCAGTTCCAGCTCGGCGGCACGGTGCAGGTAGTCGCGGAAGTATTCGGGGTAGAGCGCCTTCATCTCGGCGCCGGTCGCCGTCTCGACACGGAAACCGAGGAAGTGCAGCGCCTCGTGGCGCAGCTTGTCGAGCAGCAGGCGCGCCGAGACGTAGCTGTAGTTCGGCTCCATCTCGATCAGCTGGCGCGCGCACAGGGTCAGCGCCGTGGACAGCTCCTGCTCGGTGATGCCGTCGTAGACGTTGCGCAGGGTGTCGTTGATGATGCGCTCGGCATCGACGTCGACGATGCCTTCGCAGGCCTCGACCACGAGGCGGCGCAGGCGCAGCTCGTCGAGCGGCACGCGCGTGCCGCTGTCCAGCGTCACGTGGATGCGCGGGGTGTCCTCGACCTCCGCTTCGGCCGCCTTGGCGGCGGCGCGCTCCTTGGCGCGGCTCTCGCGGTACAGCACGTAGTCGCGCGCGACCTTGTGCTCGCCGGCGCGCATCAGCGCCAGCTCGACCTGATCCTGGATGTCTTCGATGTGCACCGTACCGCCGCCGGGCATGTGGCGG
>DATLYR010000185.1 GCA_035574475.1 Nevskiales bacterium
ACTCCGCGCTCGGCTATTCCGGTACCGCCGGCAACGCACCCTGGGTGCACAACAGCGAGTTCTACAAGAATCAGACCGGTATGGCGACCGAGAGCGTGTTCGGCGGGCATCCCGGCATGCCGCAGGATCACGCGCTGTGGGAAAACAACAAGATCTATTCCAACAACAAGGACTACTACAAGCTGGTTACGGCGGACGGCCCCTGTGTCACCAAGAAGCCGAGCGAACGCGGTGTAGTGCCGGCGGAGTTCCGTTATTTTGACGAACTGCCCGCGGATTTCCAGGAAGCCATCATGGATCGGACCGTGGTGTGCCCGCCGATCCCGTTTCCGACCGGTACCGGCATGATCATCGCCGGCGGCAACTACGATGTCGTGTCGCAGAACCAGGTATTCGACAACTGGCGCCAGGGCCTGTGGCTGCTGGCGATCCCGACGCTGATCCACAAGCTGACCGACAACCCGCAGAGTCCGCTTGACCAGGCCGGGATCAGCGGTCCCCTCGAACAAAACGATCCGACCGGCCAGTTTTCCACCGTCAACGACGTGCTGGGGGCGGTGACCAAGCCGGAAAACAGTGATGTCTTGCTCAACCCGGTGTTCACTGCCCATTTCAACCGCGTAATCGGTAACCGCTTCGGCGAGAACAGCCTCGGCCCGGTCGCGCTTTCGCAGCCGAATGGCGTGGATATCTGGTGGGACAACAGCGGCACCGGCAACTGCTTCGTGGACAACACCTCAAGACAAGGTGAGGTCACATCCGACCTGGGCCCGCTGGGCGTCATGGGCCTGCCCACCGAGTGCGCGGATGGCGACCCCAGTATCATCCAGCAGCTCATCACCGCGCGGCCGAACCGGTTGGTGGATTACGTGGAGTGTCTGAATTACAGCCGCACCAACCCGGATTCGAAGGGCAACTGCCCGTTCTTCAGCGCCCTCAATGCCCCGGCAGGCCGCGAACCCGGCGTCAGCCGGATCACATCGGAGAATCCCGCCCAGGCGGTGGCGGCGGCCGCGGCCCACGGCCGCGGAAATCTTGCCGGCTATTTCGTTCTGCACAACGACAGTAACAGCACGCACCGCCTGCAGGGTGTGACGCTTAGCGCCAGCGGCCCGGTTGCTGCGCTGGGCGGCCTGCGCCTGGTGGTGCGCGACATCCGCGGCAACACGTTTACGGCGCAGGGGCAACTGGACGGTAGCACCCTCAGCTTCAGCTTCGATACCCCCGTCAGTGTGCCCGTGCAGGAGGCCACGCTGGTCGAGCTGGAGCGTATACAGAGTCTCGCCGCACTGCCGGCAGATGGTTCCGGGAGCGTTCTACTGATGGCCACACTCGGGCTGGGTGGTGCCGGCAGTCTGTTGCTGACCCTGTTCGGCAGTGCGCGCCGCTCGGCCCGTGTGTCGCTGGCCCTCACGGTCGTACTGGCGCTGGGCCTGAGTGCCTGCGGCGGTGATTCGAGTTCGGGCTCGTCGGGCGGTGGTTCGGGTACCCAGCGCGTCAGCTTCACGCTCACTCAGCTGCAGTTCGAAGGCCAACCCGCCGATGCGGATTACGCAGGCCTGCCGCTCGCCGTCGGCTCGGTGACGCTGCAGTGAAACCGCGGGCCGCCATCGCCGTCGTCCTGCTGCCGGCCTTGCTTGCGGGCTGCGGCCGTCACGATACCGCCGCGTCGCCCGCCGCGACAGAGATCGAGATCCCGCCCGCAGAAGCGCGCCCGGCCAATATCGGTCCCATCAAGTGGGTGCCGGAAAGTCCGCGCTACCAGCAGATCCGCCGCGCGGCATTCCGCGAAGGTACCGATTTCAGTGCGCGCGTAGATTTCTCCCATGAGCGACAGACGCGGCAGGGCCGGTACCGGGTCCGCATTCTGGAGCGTGTATCGCAGGCGCAGGGCTTCGAATCCTGGCGGCTGTTGATCGTTGATGCGGACAAAAGACCGGTTGCCGGCGCATCGCTGCAGGTCAGCGGCGGCATGCCCGAGCACGGTCACGGCCTGCCCACGCGGCCGCGGGTGACCCGCGGCGGTGCGCCTGGTGAGTACCGCGTCGAGGGTTTGCAGTTCAGCATGCCCGGTTGGTGGGAGGTCAGCCTCTACATTTACAGTCAGCAGCGCGATGACAGCGTGACCTTCAATATTCAGGCTGGCTGACATGCGTGCCGGTCTCGCGCTGACCCTGGGTCTGGCGCTGACACTGAGCGCCTGCCAGCGTGCGCAACCGGAGTGGAGCACCGAACAGCGTGTGACCATCGCTGCGCTCTCCCTGAGCCGACTGCCGCCACCCCCCCCGGACCCGTCCAACCGTTATGCCGACGATCCACGCGCTGCCGCATTCGGTGCGCGACTGTTTGCCGATCCGCGTCTGTCGCGCAACGGGCGTGTGGCCTGCACCCACTGCCATCAGCCCGAGCGCGCCTTTACCGATGGCCTGTCCCGCGCACGGGGCTTGGGCGCTTCGCGACGCAATACGCCCACGCTGCTGGGTGTGGCCTGGAGTCCCTGGCTCTTCTGGGACGGGCGCGCGGACAGTCTGTGGGCACAAGCGCTAGGCCCGCTCAGTCATCCGGCCGAGCAGGGCCTGAGCGAGGCCGAACTCAAGCGCGCGATCACGCAGTATCACCGCAGGGATTACGAGGCGCTGTTCGGCGCGCCGGACGCACAACCGGCTCGTCAGGTTTCGGTCAACGTCGGCAAGGCCATCGCGGCATACGAGCGGACGCTGAAACCCGCGCCGACGCGGTTCGATGTCTATGCCGACGCTGTGGCCGCAGGTAACGAAAAAGCCGCAGCGTATCTGGACGAAGCCGAGCGACGCGGATTGAGGCTATTCATCGGCCGCGGCCAGTGTCTGCGCTGTCACCACGGTCCGCTGCTGACCAATCATGCTTTCCATAATATCGGGTTACCGCCGTTGCCTGGCCTGCCGCCCGACCGCGGTCGCGCCGACGGACTGCGCGCGGTACTTGCCAGTGGCCTGAATTGCCGCAGCCGCTACAGCGACGATCCCGATCGCGTCTGTCCACAGCTGACGTTCAGCCGGCCGGGCGCCGCCGAGTGGGTGGGTGCCTTCAAGACGCCCTCGCTGCGTGGCGTGAAACGGACTGCGCCGTACATGCACGACGGGCGCTTCGTCACTCTGGGCGAGGTACTCGATCACTACAACCGCGCTCTCGATCCGGGCCCCTTGCTGGGTCACTCCGAGCTGTTCCCGCTCGGACTGACGCCAGACGAAATGAACGATCTGCGGGCGTTCCTGGAGACTTTGTAATAACGGTGCGCACCGCCCAGCTTACGATTTCTGGATTACCTCGAACGTGATACCGGCGTGCCGCTGCAGCCGTGCGATCAGCGCATCGCCCATCGCCACCGCCGGGGTGAGGAAGCCGCTGCGCTGCGGCAGCGGGTCGCGCGCTAGGCAGAGCGCGGATTCGGCCAGCATCTTGGCGGTGTCGCCGTAGCCGGGATCGCCGCCGCGCACCTCGGTGACCACGCGCCGGCCGCCGGCCGTGCCGAGGAAGCGCACGCGGAACCAGCCCTTGGCGCGTTCCTCCGCGCTCGGGCCTTCGCCGGGATTGCGCAGCTTGAGCACTCGCTCACGCAACGGCTTGACCTGTGCGGCCGCGAACAGCGCGCCGGTGCCCCCGACGATCATGGCCAGCGTCGACAGGCGCTTGACCTGCATGTAATGCGCGTAGGCGAAGTCGGTGCCGTACTGTTTGGGCAGCTCGCGCGCCGAGCGCATCACCACCTGCGGGTCGATGGTCGGCATCGGACATACCCAGCTGCCCAGCTCTTTGCGGTATTGGATGCGACTGCGCAGGCGCCGCGCGCCGCGCCGTTCCGTGCGGCTGCCGCGCACGGACTTGCGCCAGCGCTGGAACTCGCGCATGCGCGCCATCGCGGTGACCGCGGAATGAAAGGTGCCGCCGGAGAAGTTGCCGCGCGCGCGCACGAAACCCTCCACCGTCACCGGGCCGTCCTTGGGCAGCTGCTGCACCGTGAACAGCGCGCCGAGATCATGCGGGATACTGTCGAAGCCGCAGCAGTTGACGATGCGTGCGCCGCTGCGCACCGCGGTTTCGCCGTAGGCGTGCTGCATGCGCTCGACGAATTCCGGTTCGCCGGTCAGGTCCACGTAGTCGGTGCCGGCCTCGGCGCAGGCGCGCAGCAGCGGCTCGCCGTAACGGATATAGGGGCCGACCGTGGTGATGACCACGCGCGTCTGCCAGGCCAGCCGCTCGAGCGAGGCGGGGTCGCTGCTGTCGGCCTCGATCAGCCCGATCTTCTCGCAGGCCGGGTTGAGCGCGACCAGGCGCCGCTTGACCGCTTCGAGCTTTTCGCGGCTGCGGCCGGCGAGCGCGAAACGCTCCGGCACCAGGTCCGGATGGCGGGCGAGGTACTCGGCCGTCAGCCCGCCGGTGAAGCCGGTGGCGCCGTACAGGACGATGTCGTAGGAGGGGTTCGTATTCTTGGGCATGGCTGGTTTCGTCATTCCCCCTTACAGGTGTGCACCGCGCAGCACGGTGGCCAGCGCGATACCTTCCGCCGTGGGCCGCTGCTCCTTGCCGCCGCCCCTGGCCGCGGCCGAGGACGGGAACAGCAGGTAACCGCGGCTCAGGATGTAATCGTTGACCTTGGGCCACAGCGCGTAGGACAGCTCGGCGGTGGCGCCGAGCGGCGTCTTGACGCGCTTGGCCTTCTCCACGATCGCCTTGCATACCATGTTGGCGGCGTCTTCGGGCGAATAGGTCGGCACGTACTCGTACAGCTTGGTCGGCGCGATCATGGGCGTGCGCACCAGCGGCATGTAGATGGTGCTGATCTCGATGTTCCAGGCCTTGACCTCGGCCGACAGGCAGCGCGAGAACGCGTCCAGCGCAGCCTTGCTGGCGACATAAGCCGAGAAGCGCGCGGCATTGGCCAGCACGCCGATCGAGGAGATGTTGATGATGTGGCCGCGTTTGCGCTTGGACATGGACGGCAGCAGTCTCATGATCAGGCGCACGGCGCCGAAGTAGTTCAGCTGCATGGTGCGCTCGAAGTCGTGGAAGCGGTCGAAGGACTCGACCACCGCGCGCCGGATCGAGCGACCGGCGTTGTTGATCAGGATGTCCACGTGGCCGTGGTCGCGCAGCACCTGGTCGGCCATGGCGTCGATCGCCTCCATGTTGTTCAGGTCGCAGGCGTAGTAATAGGCCAGCCCGCCGTGACGCTCGATGATCTCCTTGGTTTCCTTCAGCTTCTCCTCGGTGCGTGCCACCAGGATCACGCGTGCGCCGGCCGCCGCCAGCTTCTTGGCGGTAGCAAAGCCGATGCCGCTGGAGCCGCCGGTGATCAGCACCACCTGGCCGCGCACGCGCTGGATGAGCTTGCGTGGCACGTCGGTGTCGTAGTCCATGTGGTATTCCCAGTACTGCCACAGCTTCTCGGCGTACTCGTGCAGCTCCGGGCACTTGATGCCGGAACCCTTCAGCGCCGCGCGTGTCTGGCGGTCATCGAATACCGCCTGGTAGTTGATGGTGGTGAGCAGCGAGATCGGCACGCCGATGGCCTTGGAGATCTCGCGTGTCAGGCCGTCGATCGGCAGCCGGCGCGCCAGCCGGCGTGCCGGTTTGGGCAGGAGGCGCTGTACATCGGGCACGCGGATGCGCTTGGCCAGCTCGGGGCCGTGCGCGGCATCCATCAGCGTGGCCAGCACGTCGCCCACGGTAGGCGGCGGCGACTGCACCAGGTGGAAGGCCTTGCCGTCCAGCCCCGGCTGGTGCGCGAGGTAGACCATCGCGCTGGCGACATAGTCCACCGGTGCCACCGGCATCACGCCGCCCTCGATGCCGAGGAACGGGATCCACTTCGGCACGCTGTCGCGGATCTTCTGCAGGGTCTTGAAGAAGTAGTAGGGACCGTCGATTTTGTCCATCTCGCCGGTTTCCGACGAGCCCACCACCATGCCCGGGCGATACACGCGCCAGGGGACGGTGCACGCCTCGCGTACGATTTTCTCGGACTCGAACTTGGTGCGGTAGTAGGGATGGTCGAGGTCCTGGCCTTCGTCGAACATGTCCTCGGTGAAGGTGCCGACGAAGTGCCGGCCGGCCACCGCCACCGAGCTGGCATGGTGCAGGGTGACCTTGCCACCGAGCGCATTGACCAGCTGCACGACGTTGCGCGTGCCCTGGCTGTTGAATTTGTCGGCGGTGGCGTCGTCCATGTTCATGTCATAGACGGCGGCCAGGTGGAACACGTGATCCACCTGACCCTTGAGTTTCTTGAGGGCCGCGGGGGCGATCACGCCTTCCTCGGTGATGTCGCCCCAGACCGGGATCAGGTTCTCCGCGGTGCCGCCGGTGCGCTTGCGCAGGTCGTCGAGCTTGTCCCTAGAGGACTCGCGGATCAGCGCGTGGACCACGGCGCCCTTGCGCGCCAGCAGATTCTTGATGACGAAGCGGCCGATGAAGCCGGTGCCGCCGGTGACGAGGTAATTCACGGTTTGCTCCCGAGGTGATACCCGCCGGCAGGCCGGGATTCCCGGCCGCAGTCGCGGGCGTTTGGACTGCCTAGTAAACCCCCGCCCACAGGCAGACGCAAGGCCGGCCGCCGCCGCATAGCGGCCCGGCGCTATCCGCGGCGGCGGCCTTCGGGCACAATCGTTGCGGGGGCCAGTAACCATGCAATCCTGGGCGCAAATCCTGGCCGATGTGCAGCAGAACGGCTGGCTGTACCTGTCGATGCCGTTTGTCGCAGCCTTCATCGGTTACGTCACCAAGCTGGTGGCGATCCGCATGATGTTCGAGCCGATCGAGTTCGTCGGCATCAAGCCGTACTTCGGCTGGCAGGGCATT
>DATLYR010000186.1 GCA_035574475.1 Nevskiales bacterium
CCTGAACCTGTCGAACGCGGTGGCGGTGGTGGTGTACGAGGCCTGGCGGCAGCGCGGCTTCGTCTGACCGCTCGGCAGCCTGTCAGGCGCTCTCGGCCTTGGACGGCCGCGAGGTCAGTACGCGGAAGGCCTCAATCGGCGACACGCCTTCGTGCAGCACACGCGCGACCTGCTGGCTGATGGGCATCTCCACGTCGAGCCGCGCCGCCAGCCGTGCGACTTCGCGCGCGACGCGCACGCCCTCGACCACCTGGCCGATCTCGGCCTGCGCCTGCTGCACGCTCTTGCCGGCGGCCAGCGCCAGGCCCAGGCGCCGGTTGCGCGACTGGTCGTCGGTGCAGGTCAGCAGCAGGTCGCCCAGCCCGGCCAGGCCCATGAGCGTGTCGCGTTCACCGCCCAGCGCCTCGCCCAAGCGCATGATCTCGGCCAGCCCGCGCGTGATCATCAGCGCGCGTGTGTTGGCGCCGAAGCCGAGCCCATCGGCCGCGCCCACGGCGATCGCCAGCACGTTCTTGACCGCACCGCCGACCTCGACGCCGATCACGTCGGTGGCGGTGTAGGCGCGGAATACGCCGGAGTGCAGGAAAGCAGCGAATTCCCCAGCGACTTGCGCGTCACTGGATGCCACCGTCACCGCCGTCGGCATGCCCTTGCCGACTTCCTTGGCGAAGGTCGGCCCGGACACGATCGCCAGCGGGAAGTCCGCACCCAGCGCCTCGGCGAAGACCTCATGCATCAGCTTGCAGCTCTCGGGCTCTAGGCCCTTGGCCGCGCAGGCCAGCTTCTGCCCCGGTCGCAGCAGCGGTCTGAGCTGCTCCAGCAGTGCGCGCACCGCATGGCTGGGCACGGCCACGATGATGTGCGGAACGCTCTGCACGGCGTCCGTCAGCCCGGTCACCGGGTGTAGACGCTCGGGGAAACGGCAGCCCGGCAGGTAGCGGGCATTGACCCGCTCGGCCGCCAGACGCCCGATCTGCTCCGGATCGCGGCCCCAGAGCGTGGTGGGATGGCCGCTGCGCGACAGCTGGATGGCGAGCGCCGTGCCGTAGGAACCGGCGCCCAGCACCGCGATGGGGGCGTCCCGGGCAATCGGCGGGGGTTTGTTCTTCTTCTGCGTCATCGCGGCACTGGCGTCAGTGTTTGGTGCCGCTCGCAGTCTTCTCCGCCGCCTCCGGGGCGTGCGCGGCGCGGGTCTGCGCCAGGTGCTGGTGGTACAGCGCGTCGAAGTTCACCGGCTGCAGCAGGAAGGCCGGGAAGCCGCCGCGCTGGATCAGATCGGCCACTGCCTCCCGCGCGAAGGGAAACAGCACGCTGGGGCAGTAGGCGCCGAGCACCGCGCGGCGTTCGGCCTCGTCGCCGAAGCCGGCCAGCCGGAACACCCCGCCCTGCTGCACCTCGGCGTGGTAGGCGGTGCGTTCGCCGAGCCGCGCGGTCAAGGTGACCGTCAGCACCACATGGTGCACCTCGGCGCTCAGGTCCTGCACCGCGGTATTCAGCTGCACGTCCAGCTTGGGCGCCCATTCCTGGGTGAAGATCGTCGGCGCGTTCGGCACCTCGAGCGAGGCGTCACGCACATAGATCTTCTGCAGGATGACCTGCTTGTCGGCTTTGGGCGGGCTGCCTCCGGCAGCCTGATCCTGGCTCATGCGAAACCCCGCTTGGATGGGATGGAAAGGATCGCGCTCAGCGCGGCATCAGCAGGGCGTCGAGCTGGCCGGCACAGTCCAGCGCGCACAGATCGTCGTAGCCGCCGACATGGTATTCACCGACGAAAATCTGCGGCACCGTGTGCCGCCCGCTGCGCATACGCATCTCGTCACGGCGGGCAGGTTCGGTATCCACGCGCACCTCCTCGTAACAGACCCCCTTCTTGTCCAGTAGACGCCGCGCCATGACGCAGAACGGACAGAACCGCGTGCTGTACATCGTCACTTTCGGCGCCTGCGCCATCGCTGCTTATTTGGTCGTGACCGGCAGGCTTGCGCCCTGCCAGGCATTCAGTCCTCCCTTGAGACTATACACCGTCGCAAAACCCTGCTGGCGCAGCTTGGCGCAGACGGCCGGCGCCACCGTGCCCAGCGCGCAATAGCAGATCACCGGCCGATCCTTGAACTTGGCGATCTCGCCGGCGCGCTCCTCGATCCGCGCCGCCGGGATGTTGAGCGCATTCAGGATATGGCCCTTCTTGAAATCGGCCGGGCTGCGCACGTCCAGGACCAGGGCGTTCTTGTCGTTGATCAGGCGCACCGCCTCGAGCGGCAGCAGCCGCTTCTCGCCACGCAGCGCGGTCCAGATTTCATTGGCCACCATGAGCACCAGCACCGTCACGAGCGCGCCGGTCAGGATCCAATGGTTGGCGAGGAATTCGATGAGGGTCTGCATGCGCTCTGGGCGAGTGGTGGCGTTTGGGCGACAATGGCGGCAGCCGCAACCGGGCGGCAAGCCGCGCGCATTATCCCATCGCCCATCCGTGAGTAGAAGAGCCGCCATCCACCGCGTTTTTGCCCTCGCGGGGCTGTGCCTGCTCGGCACCCTGGCCGGCGCCGAGCCCGCCGCCGGCGATCGCAGCCAGGAACTTGCCCGCATCCGCGAGCGCATGCAGGCGATCGACCAGTCGCTGCAGACGGATCGGCTCAAGAAGGACAGCCTGGCGCTCGAGCTGCGCGACACCGAGCAGGCGATCGCACGGCTGGCACGGGCCCTGCGCAAGATCGAGGCCGACACCGCGGTGCAGGAGCAGGCCGTGGCCCAGACCCGCCAGCAGCGCGCCGTGGTCGCCCGCCAGCTGGAGTCCGAGCGCGGCGCGCTGCGCCAGCAAGTGCGTGCCGCCTATCTGATGGGCCGCCAGCAGCAGGCCAAGCTGCTGCTCAACCAGGAGGACCCCGGTCGCCTGGGCCGCGTGCTGACCTACTATGACTACCTGAACCGCGCCCGGGTCCGTCAGATCGGGGCGATCCGTGAGCAGCTCGAGCGTCTGCGCGAGGTGGAAAACACCCTGCAGGCGCAGCTCGACCAGCTCAACGCCTTGCAGGCCGAGCGCCGCAATACCCTGGAACAGCTCAAGAACCAGCGCAACCAGCGACGCAACACCCTGGATCAGATCGCCGCCCGCATCAAGGACCAGAGCCGCGAGCTGGCGCGTCTGCGGGAAGATGAGCTGCGCCTGCAGAGTCTCATCTCCAGCGTGCGCCGGGCGCTGGTGGACCTGCCCTACGACCGCGGCAACGAACGGTCGTTCGCGTCCCAGCGCGGCAAACTGCCTTGGCCGCTGCGTGGTCCGGTGCTGGCGCGTTTCGGGACGCCCAAGGCCGGCGGCAAACTGTCCTGGCGCGGGCTGTGGATCGGTGCGGCAGCCGGTACGCCCGTGCAGGCCGTGGCGCGCGGCCGGGTGGTGTACGTCGGCTGGATGCACACCTACGGGCTGATCGTGATCATCGAGCACGGCGACGGCTATTACAGCCTGTACGGCCATACCCAGAGCACCAGCGTGAACCTGGGCGATCTGGTCCTGCCCGGGCAGGTCATCGCGCAGGCCGGTGACAGCGGCGGGCATGACAAGCCCGGGGTTTATCTCGAGATCCGCAACGGCCGTAACCCAGTCAACCCGCAGCAGTGGTTGCGGCGCTGAGCGCGTACCGCTTGAGCGGCCCCGACGCGAACGCCATATAATTGAAGCGTCAAGCCGGGCCCCGCCCGGCTCCCTCCAGGAGTACCGCACCAAGATGGCCGCCAGAACCCGTACCGCCCTGCTGCTCGCCCTGGGCGTGCTGATCGGCGCCGGCATCACCCTGACCCAGGGTGTGCTGGCCAAGCGCGAGGCACCCGCCGAGGCTGAGCTGCCGCTGGAGGACATGCGCACCTTCGTCGAGATCCTCAACCGGGTGAAGAGCGACTACGTGGAGCCGGTCAAGGACCAGGACCTGATCGAGAACGCCATCCGCGGCATGCTCGACGGCCTCGACCCGCACTCCGCTTATCTCAGTCCAGACGAGTTCCGCGAGGTCAGTATCTCGACCTCCGGTAAATTCGGCGGGCTGGGCATCGAAGTGCAGATGCAGAACGGCTTCGTGCGCGTGGTGGCGCCGATCGACGACACGCCGGCGCACAAGGCCGGCCTGCAGGCCGGCGACTTGATCGTGCGCATCGACGAAACCCCCGTCAAAGGCATGACGCTGACCGAGGCGGTCAAACTGATGCGCGGCGAGCCCGGCAGCAAGGTCACCCTCACCGTACTGCGGGAGAGCGTCGAGCAGCCCTTCAAGGTCAGCCTGACGCGCGCGATCATCCACGTCCAGAGCGTCAAGAGCAAGCTGCTGGAGCCGGGCTACGGCTACCTGCGCGTCACCCAGTTCAGCACCGAGACCGGCAAGACGCTGGAAGAGGAGCTGGCCAAACTGCGCAAGGAAAACAAGGGCGATCTGAAGGGCATGATCCTCGATCTGCGCAACAACCCGGGTGGCGTGCTCAACGCAGCGGTCGAGGTCTCCGACGCTTTCCTCGAGCGCGGCAACATCGTTTCGATCAAGGGCCGCCTGGCGGAAACCAACAAGAACTTCGACGCCACACCGGGCGACGCCTTGGCCGGTCAGCCGATGGTGGTGCTGGTCAACGGCGGCTCGGCCTCCGCCTCGGAGATCGTCGCCGGCGCGCTGCAGGACCAGGGGCGCGCCGTGGTCATGGGCGAGAAGACCTTCGGCAAGGGCTCGGTGCAGACCATCCTGCCGCTGCAGAACAACGCCGCGCTCAAGCTCACCACCGCACGCTACTACACCCCCAAGGGTCGTTCGATCCAGGCCGAGGGCATCACGCCGGACATCGCCATCCGCCCGGTCAAGGTCAGCGCCGTCAAGGAGGATGACGTCGAGCAGATCAAGGAAGCCGACCTGGTGCGCCGTCTGGACAACGAGCAGGGCGTCAAGCCGGAGGCGACACCGGCCGCCGACACCGAGCCGCAGGACCTGAGCCTGGCGCAGAGCGACTACGCCTTGTACGAGGCCCTCAACCTGCTCAAGGGGCTGTACATCCTCAAGACGCGCTGACGCCGCCCCTATCATGCCGCGCGTGCTGGTGCCACTGGCCGAGGGCTTCGAGGAAATCGAGGCGGTCACGATCATCGATGTGCTGCGGCGTGCCGGCATCGAGGTCGTGGTCGCGGGCCTGGCCGCAGGGCCGGTCACCGGCTCGC
>DATLYR010000187.1 GCA_035574475.1 Nevskiales bacterium
ACGCCAGAATCGGCGTCAAACCTGCGGAAGCGAGACGCAACAAACTCATCGGACCGGTGCCGCGCGGCCAAGGAGCGCGGCGCTGCAACGCGCAATTCTCCGCTGCTGCGCGCGGCGGCGATCACGCGGTTTCGCGCCTCGGACCGGATACTTCGGCAAACAAGCCTCAGCCCGGGGCTCGCCTCCCGCGATAACCCGAAGGCTGCGGCGCGCGGCCGAATGCGACTTGCCGCGCAGGGGCCTCAGCAGACGCGCGTCCGCGCCGCCTGCGCCAGCACCGCATCGCGAAAGGCCGCGGCCGGTGCCGAGAATTCGCGGGCGCGCCGCCAAACGAGCTGGATGTCGGGCACTCGCATCGGCAGCGACACCGGCAGGGCGCGCAGCACGCCCAGGCTCGCGTAGTGCGTGGCCAGTGAGGCCGGCATGACGGCCAGCATGTCGCTCGCCTGCAGCAGCGCCGTGGTGGCCACGGTGGACGCCGTCTCGGTGATGTCGATACGTCGGTGCACGCCGGCTTCACGCATCATGGCCATGAAGCGGCCCGCCTGCGGCGAGCCGGGCGGCTGCAGCACCCAGGGCCAGCGGGCCAGTTCGCGCAGCGTCGGCGCCGCGGCCGGGCCGGTGTACGCGCTAGCGTGCAGCGGGTGGTCCGCACGGGCCACCACCACCTGCGGCTCGTCGAGCACGGGCACTGCCTCGTGCTCGTCGTCGTAATGGCCCTCCACGAGGCGGCCGAGCATCAGTTCCACCTCGCCGCGCGCCAACTGCTCGAGCATCACGTCGCTCGTCGCGACGACGATCGCCACCGACACGCGCGCGTGTTGCGCCTTGAAACGCGCCAGCGCCGGCGCCAGCAATGGCGGCAGCGCGCTGGGGACCGAGCCGATGCGCAGCGTGCCGTGCAGCCCGGCGGCCAGCGCCGCCAGCTCGCGCCGTGCGCTGCCGAAGTCGTTCAACACCTGGCGCGCGTAGCGCACCAGGACCTCGCCGGCGGGGGTCGGCGTCATGCCGCGCACGGAGCGCTCGAACAGCCGCGCGCCCAGCGTCTCCTCCAGTTCCTGCAGCAGCCGGGTTGCGGCCGGTTGGCTGACGCCGAGCGCCGCCGCGGCGCGCCCCAGGTGGCGTTCGTGGCCGAGCAACGCAGCCAGCAGCAGCTGCCGCGTCCGCAGCCGCATCAGCGCCGGCACGTCATCGAGCGGTGCGCGGCCCGCGTCGCCCGTGCGCCCCGCCGCAGTGCCGGAACGCGAGGGCGCCGGTCTGCTGCGGCGGCCATCCATATCGAAAGTGTAATCACCGGTTGCGAGAACTTGATTGGAAATGCATCGCGAGCCGACGTAACCTCGTTTGGCAAACCACCGAACGAGGAGGAGAAAAGCGTTATGGACGCCCCGCCCCGCCCCGCGCTGTTGCGCGCTTGGATCGCTGCCGTCTGCTGCAGCCTGACCGCCGTCGGCCTGGCCGCTCCCGAAGGGGCGCGCGCGCAAAGTTGGCCCGACAAGCCGCTGCGCATCATGGTCGGCGCCCCGCCGGGCGGCGGCACCGACATCCTGGCGCGGCTGCTGGCAGAGAAGATGGCGGCGGCGCTCAAGCAACCGATCACCGTGGAAAACCGTCCCGGTGCAAGCAACACCATCGCGGCCGAGCTGACCGCGCGCGCCGCCCCCGACGGCAACACGCTGCTGCTGGCTACCAACACCGGCCAGGCAGTGGCCCCACATCTGCTGCAGTTGAAGTTCGACCCGCTCAAGGATCTGCAACCGATCGGGCTGGTCGCGGTGGTGCCCAACGTGCTGGTGGTCAGCGCCGACTCGCCTTACAAGACCGCGCAGGAACTAATCGATGCCATGCGGGCCCGCCCGGGCGCGCTGAAGTACGCCAGTTCGGGCATCGGCAGCACGCAGCACATCGTGGGCGAG
This sequence comes from Nevskiales bacterium, assembly GCA_035574475.1. Classification (NCBI taxonomy): domain Bacteria; kingdom Pseudomonadati; phylum Pseudomonadota; class Gammaproteobacteria; order Nevskiales; species Nevskiales bacterium. Next base: position 1,917 of record DATLYR010000187.1, read on the forward strand.
GCCTTCAACCTCGCGACCAAGACCAAGGCCGTCCATGTGCCGTACAAGGGCAGCGCGCAGGCGCACATCGACATCATCGGCGGGCGGGTCGAAATGATGTTCGACACGACGAGCTCGGCGATGGGCCAGATCAAGGGCGGCAAGTTCCGCCCGCTGGCCGTCACGACGACGCGGCGCAGCCCCGAGTTGCCCGACGTGCCGACGCTCGCCGAGCTGGGCGTCCGCGGCGCCGACATTCAGACCTGGTACGCGATGTACGTGACCGCCGGCACGCCGCGGCACATCGTCGAGCGTCTGGCCGCAGAGCTGACCGCAGCGCTGAAGCTTCCCGACGTGGTCCAGCGCATCAAGGGCCTGGGCGGCGAGATCCAGCCGATGACGCCCGAGCAGTTCGCTGAGATGAACCGCAGCGAGTTCGAGCGTTACGGCCGGCTGGTGAAAGAGGCGGGCATCAAGGCCGAAGGCCAATGAGATGAAACACGGCAAACCGCGCATCGCATTCCTGCTCGGCGACGTCGGGGGCGTCGGCCCGGAAATGGGCGTCAAGCTGCTTTCCGACCCTGCCGTGCGCGCTGCCGCAGATCTGCTGCTGATCGCGGACCCTGTGGTGCTGGCCGCAGGCGAGC